>CALDSP010000039.1 GCA_937924465.1 uncultured Leptospiraceae bacterium | reverse complement strand
GAAAAAAGCAAATTAAAAAAAAATATCATAAACTTCATTGAAAGAATAGAAAGTCAAAAAAAATTAATTTTGTTTCTTACTAAGAATAAATTAAGTTCAGAACTGTTTATAAATTATTTTTCTTCCAACTCAAATCAAATTTCGCAGTTCTTTCAAAAGGTAAAAGAAATTTCTTCAAAAATAAAAACTTGGAATTCCCCTGTAGTAAATTTATTATTAAACATTTTATTTTTGTGGGACTTTTTTATTTTTAAAAAATTTAGCCAATTCGAACTACATTTTAGTAAACAAATAAAACAAATCCTTTCTGGAATTGAAACTTTGGATTCTCTTTTACCTTTTTTTACCCTTTACTACCATAACCAAGAATCAGAATTTCCATATATTTCACCTAACGTCCAAGAAATAAAAGCTTTTTGGATTGCTCACCCTCTTTTAGAACCAAATACTAGAGTATCTAACCCCTTAGAACCAATACCTAAAGGAAATGGATTTTTAATTACAGGCTCTAACATGAGTGGAAAGACAACTTATCTTAGAACAATAGGAATCAATTCTTTGTTAGCTTTATGTGGTTCCCCAACCCTTTCCAAGGGCTTTTCTCTTCCGCCTTTAAAAATCCTTTCTAGCATTCGAAACGAGGATTCTTTACAAGATGGAATTTCTTTTTTTTATGCAGAGGTAAAAAAAATCAAATCAATTTTAGAGTCAGTCGAAAGCTCTCAAATTCCTTGTCTTGTTTTAATTGATGAAGTTTTAAAAGGAACAAATACAAGAGAAAGAGTAATTGCAACAAAGAAAATTTTAGAAGAATTACAAAAATATTCTACCTTTGTTGTAGTAACTACTCATGATTTAGACTTAGCAAAAATTTTTAAAAAGAGTAAATATAAGCTCAAACATTTTGAAGAACAAATTAAGAATGGGAAAATGTCTTTTGATTATAAAATTCGGGACGGAATTCTTACCTCTGGAAACGCCTTAAAAATCCTCTCCATTGAGTATCCTAGAATTAAATTCTTTGATTCCTAAATCCCTCTCTTTCCAAGTTTTTCGACCACTTTTTTCAATAGGAAACTTAGGCTCACTCCCTCTTATAGGTTCTGTAAAAAAAATATCCAACCAAGCTAAATTTCTAGCAAAGTATTCCCTAATTCTATATTTCGATACATCTTTATAAACACGTAAATCTGCCTCTAAACAAGCAACTTGTAGTCCTAAATTTTCTGCAATAAATGCAGCTCTTGGTTGATGAAATTGTTGAGTAACAATAATAATATCCTTTACTCCAAATAAATATTTTGCCCTTTGAAAACTATCGTAAGTTCGAAATCCTTCATAATCCATAAATATATCTTCTTGTTTTACTTTATTTTTCAACATATATTGAAGCATGGGAGTCAATTCATTATAATATTTTTTTCCATTGTCTCCAGAGAGAATAATTTTTTTTACTTTACGAGTTTGATACAATTTCAAAGCACTTTTTAATCGATCTACAAGAATTGCAGAAGGCTTGTTCCCGTAAACAGCCGCTCCCAAAACAATAGCGGCAGTTTTTGGTTTGATTTCGTTTACAGTAAGATAATTGACTCTTTCGTATTTCAAATAATTCCATTCAAAATACATATCAATTATCATGCTAATTAAAAGAAGAAATGTAAAAACAAGCAAAATAGTTTTAAGAGTTTTTTTAAAAGACAACCAAAAAATTTTTTGTTTTTCATTTTTCATTGTTTTGTTTTGATATAGAAAGAGACTCAATAGCCCGAAATATTTTAAATAAAAAATTTATATCTCTTTGGGAAAGTTCAGAAAAACGTAAAGTTTTTTTAAATCTTTTTACTGCTAAATTTTCACTTCCATGAAAGTGGTTCATTCCAAGAATTCCAAATACTTTTTGAGCATAAGATAAAAAATATTTTTTTTCAACCTCTAATTTTTGAGAACTTTCAGTTACAACCTGAGGAGTCTCTTGAGTAATACACCCTAAAAAGTATGCCACAGCTTGAGCTAGATTCATGGACTTTTGGTCTCCTTGGAGTTGAAAATCTAACATAAAATCACAAAGTTCAGAAACGCTTTTTTGAATTCCTGTATCCTCGCGACCGAATACAATTCCAAATCTTTTGTTTTGAATTTTTTCTTTGAGATTTACAAAACGAATAAATTGCGCCCTATCTCTTCCATGAACAGTCCCTGTGCCAATTACCAATTCTAAGTCTTTTGTGCATTCCCAATAATTTGTAAAAAATTGTATCTTCTCTAGTTCTTCTTTAGCTCCGTGCGCCATCCATTCCATTTCTAAATTTTTTTCAAAAGGTTTTCCTAAAATTCTTAGAGGTTCCAAAGAAAAGTTTGCAATAAGTCTGCAAATCATTCCTACATTTCCCATGTACTTGGGTTCATTTAAAATAATGATTGGTATTCCTGCAAACATTGATTTTTTCCATTTTATGAATAGAACTATCCAAAACAATTCGTTTACAAAGCCAGCCATTCAAGTCATAATTTGCAAGATCTATGAGAATCTGATTTCAAGAGATTTTTCACTAGTCAAAAAGAAAAACTAAGTAAATTTTGGCTTAGAGTTTCATGCAACAATTGTTTAATTATTTTTCCATTTTCTACTAGGTTTAACTAAATCAAAACTAAAAATTGAAAAAAATAAACTAAAAGAGGAACTTATGGAACTATGACAAACCCAATTTTAGAAGGCTTAAATCCTCAACAAAAGGAAGCTGTATTACACTTTCAGGGTCCTCTTTTAATTCTTGCTGGAGCAGGATCTGGAAAAACAAGAGTCATAATTCACAGGATTGCCAACTTAATTTTTAGCCACAAAGTTTATCCTTTTAAGATCTGTGCTTTAACATTTACAAATAAAGCAGCCCAAGAAATGAAAGAACGCGTCATAAAACTTCTGCCTAACTCTGGAAATTTAGTGATGATTAAAACCTTTCATTCTCTTGGACTTTATATTTTACGAAAACATTCAGAAAAATTAGAAATTCAAAAAAACTTCACAGTTTATGATTCTTCTTTACAAGAATCTTTAATTAAAGAAATTCTGAAAGATTTAGGACTTGAAGGAAAATATTTCAAACCAAGCGCGGTAAATAATTATATTCAATCAGCAAAGGA
>CALDSP010000038.1 GCA_937924465.1 uncultured Leptospiraceae bacterium | reverse complement strand
TTGATGTTTTTTTTGAGATTTCTCTAACTCCAAATTTACAAGCTCTAAGATTTCTCTCATTCGAGGTTCAATAATCCGCGTTAAATCTTGACGCATAGCAAGCCTAGCAGGTTTGCCTGCCGTTGCTGGAATTTCTATCTTTTCAGTGGGATCTACCATTCCAAGAACACAATGCCCATATTTACATTTAATTTTTTCAGCTGCATCATAACTTGTTTTTAAACCAACAGCCAAGTCATTTGTTACAAAAGAGGCACCATACGGTACTACAGCGGAATAGTAAATCCCTCCTTCAATATAAACTACAATATCAATTACACCACTTCCAATATCTACAACAGCAACTCCCAATTCTTTTTCTTCTGTAGTAAGAACAGCCTCTGCAGAAGCAAAACTAGATAAAACAATTTCAGAAATATTCAGTTCTGCATTATTAATAGATTTCTGTAAATTATGAAGAGAAGTAATTCCAGCTCTAACAATATGGGCTTGAGCCTCTAAACGAAGTCCTGTCATACCTAGAGGTTCTTTAATATTGGTTTGTTCATCTACTGCAAACTCACGAGCTATAACATGAATGATTTCTTGATCACTTGGAATGTTGGTTGTAGAAACAATGGATTCTAATGCTCTATCAATATCTTCTGGTTTTACAACTCTTTCTTTATTTGTGATTGCTACTATGGTTCCATGATTGCCTGAATAAATAGTTTTTCCCGAAATGTTCACAATAACACTATTGATTTCCACACCCGACATGAGTTCTACTTTAGAAACAGCATCTTTAATAGATTTTGTTGTAGACTCAATGTTTATAATTCCACCTTGTTTAATGCCTGAACAAGGAGACTCTCCCGCACCTATAATTTCAATATAGTCTAAATTCTCTGCCCGCCCAATTACTACTTTGATTGTAGATGAACCTAGATCAAGTGCTACAATATTTTCTAAATCTTCCATTACTCCCTCATTGAAAAACAGCGTCATCTCCACGCAAATCAAGAAGTTTTGCAGAGACCATTTGACTTTCGAAATACGCTAAAGAAGCGTAAAGTTTTCGAATTTGTGTAATGTCTAAAGAATTTCCTACAATTATGCGAACTCGAAAAGGTTGAAAAGTATATAAAATAATTCCCCCCGTTTTTAAAAGTTGAACTTCTGAAATTCTTTCTTTGAGTTCGGGATAAATTTTAAGCATTTTTCGAACACTTTTAGACAGATCTTGGTATGCCTTAGAAAGAAAAAAGCCCTTTTCAGGTTGAAAATTTCCACTAATCACACAATGAGAAGGATCTCTAACAGAATCGATAGATAAAATCCGCCCTTCTTCATCTACCTCATAGAGTGAATCGTTGGAATTGACAAGAAAATTTGTTTTTCTTTCAGTAATTAAAATGAGAACTTGGTTTTGGGAACGCTTTTCAATTTGTGCAGTTTTGATTCGGGGATGAGAGAGAAGTCGAGTTGTCATTTCTTTAAAGTTCATATCTTTAATACGTATGTTTCTGGAGATTTTCATAGTTTCCAAAATTTCTTCTTTTTTTAAAAAAAGGTGCCCAACTATAACTAGTTCTTCATTCTCACTGGTATTTAAGTTAAAAATTTTATCAAAAACTAAACCAATTCCTCCTAGGAATAATAGGCTTACCAAGGCTAGCCTAAGTTTTTTTTGTTTCAGCCTTTCCCAAATACTTTTTGTTTCCATAATTTTATTATGTCTTACTAAATCTATCGGAAAATAAAAAAAAATTACACAAAAAAAAGCAAAAGAAAAAATCTACATCTTACTAAAAGAGATGCAAGCTCTTGGATTCTATGTTCTTATTTTGAACGAGTTAGTTCCATTAGAAAACTCTAAACTGGTTTTAGTACAACAAGAATGACTATGAAAATTAACAATAATGTTGGAACTTCATTTAGAATGCGAAAAATTTTCGAATTATAACTAACCCCATTCAAAAGTTGTTTGCGGTAGTAATCAGATAAAAAATGAATTATCACAACACCAAGCACTAATACTAATTTTATCCACATCCAATATGTTTTGGATAAATATTCCCAATTTAAATACAGCATAAGAAATCCGAATGTAAGAGAAAAATACATAGCTGGAGTCATGATGATTTTATATAGTTTTCTTTCCATGATTGCGAGAGTATCTTTAACTTCTTTAGAACTTGCTTCTGCATGATACACGAAAAGTCGCCAAATGTAAAAAATCCCAGCAAACCAAGCTACAATACCAATGATATGTAAAGCCTTCGCCCACAAATAGAATGTCATTAGTGTGACCCCGTTCTAATTAAATCCAAAAATTCGTTACGTGTAATGTCACTTTGTTTAAATACTCCTAGCATACAAGAAGTAAAAAGCTCTGAATTTTGTTTTTCTACTCCACGCATCATCATACATAAATGTTTGGCTTTCACCACTACAGCAACTCCTTTGGGTTCAAGAATATCCATAAGAGTATGAGCAATTTGATCTGTCATTCGCTCTTGTATTTGTAAACGTCTAGCAAAAACTTCTACGATTCTAGGAATCTTACTTATACCAATTACTTTTTTGTTTGGAATATATCCAACATGAGCCTTACCAAAAAAAGGTAATAAATGATGCTCACACAAAGAATACATTTCAATATCTCTGACTAATACCATTCCTTCTGTTGGCTCTTCAAAGATTGCATTATTTACTATTTCTTGTATATTTGATTTATAACCACTTGTTAAAAACTCATAAGCTTTTCTCACTCTTTTAGGAGTAGCAATTAGTCCTTCGCGAGTTGGATCTTCTCCAATATACTTTAGAATATTATAAATTTCCTGTTCCATTTTTTTTTCCTAAAACTTATATTCTGCACTAATAAATGCTTCTCTTAAATAAATTCCATAAACATAGTCGTTAATTGCTTTTAAAGCCTTTGAGCCTCTAAAAATTCCAGAGCGAAAATGAATCTGAAACTCTTTAAAATAACTCCATTTAATATTAAAATTAAATTCATCTCCTAAGAAATTAGAAGACTCCTGTTGATATATTGAATTATAATCTCTATTCACAGAAAGTCTAGGAGCTTGAGAGGCATACAATCTATAATAACCAAAAGTAAATTGATAAATTTCTTTGATTGTGCTTGTAGTAGAAATTCCATATTCAACAAGCCCACTCATATTTCTTGCATTAAACAAAGCATACCCACCAATAAAATCCACAGCAATGTTTGAAATAGCATAACCCGGAGCCAAAGTTCTATAACCATTTCCTTTATAACTTGCGGGAAGTCCATCTGCGTCAAAACCTGGCCTTCCAGATGTTCCAATGGCAATAAAAGAAAAATTTGTATTTTGATCGAAATTATAATTCAATTGAAAATCTACTAAATAACCTGATATTTTAAAATTTTTGAATTGTTGGTATTCCACTCGTTCTCTGTTATCTACCAAACTTCTTGCTACCTTTACATTTCCAAAATTATAGACTCCATGTAAGATCATAGAAAATTTCTGAAAATTATATTCATTGAAAAAACCTGTCCAAAGTAAATCTCCCGTTTCTCTCAACTCATCAGAAGGATCGTTATCTTTTGAATAATAGTTGTATATTTCAGATTTTAAGTTTTTGATTTGATAGTATCTCAACTTTCCATAATAAATATTACTACTTTGATAATTTCGATCATTGAATCCATTTGAATCTAAATCAACTAAACTTCTTTCTCTTGCTCGAATCCATCCTAATTCCATACTAAGCTTATCTTCTGGAAAATCTTTAACAGCAGAGAAACCTGCTCCTATAGTAAACATTACTCTACCTTGTACAGAAGAAAAAAATTGCAATCCAACTTTTGTGTTAAAGTTCCAATCTAATCTTCTATATTGTAAATATAATGCTGATGTTAAAACGTTCGTACCTGAAGCATTTCTTAACTCACCTCCACTCCCAGCCCCAGTTAAAAAAGGATCATTGATATTCGGACCTCTAGGTTGCAGAGCTCTTCCTCCAAAAGGAATATCTCCAATTACAAATCCAACTACTGCAGTAAAATTAGGAGAAGTTTGAAACTCCATATTTAAAATCATTCTTGTATCGTAATAGTTCAGTTTTTCTTTTTGATGAGAAATTTGACTGGGAAGTCCTCTTGTTCTTCTATCTACTTCATCTTCAAAATTTTTTCTTGTTTGTTGCTCTCGAAATTTATAATAGGCAGGTATATCTAAAGTAGGTTCCGTTCGCGTTTGTCTATTTAGGAGAGCATCTCTACCTAATAGAAATCCTCTAAAACGCAAATTCCCATTGATTAAAAAATTTACTTTGGGCTCTTCTCCCGTTTGAGAAGGCAAAGAAATATTTATTAAAATCAGCAATATAAGAAATATTTTTCCCATTTTTGTATTCTACGGCTAAGTTTAGAATTCACTCTCTTATAAAAAGTGAAATTTTTTCTAATTTGTAGACAGGAATCGTAAAAAATTTAAACTAATAATTATTTGCAATGAGAATTCCAGCAAATAAACTTGTTTTTAAAAGTGGAGGCGCGTATGCTTAAGATGTTGATTTTACCTTTCATGGTGTTCAGTATTTCCATTTTTCCGCAAGGTTCTAAAACAACACCAACGGAAAAGCCTACTGAGCGTTTTGAAAATAAACCTATAGGAGTAGTCTTATTTGTAAAAGGAGATGTAAAAATTGGCCAAAAAAGACTAAAAATAGGGGATAGACTCATCAATGGAGAAATGATTCGAACAGGAGAAAAGTCTAGTTGTGATATTCAAATTACCAGTTCTCAATCTCCTATTGTTGTAAGAATTAAAGAAAAAAGTACATTTCAACTAAATGAATCTAAGCAAGGGGATGAAACTAAGTTTAGTACTGTAATGGAAACAGGAAAAGCTGTCTTTAACGTTTCTCAATTAAACTCCAAAGAAAAAATGGAGGTAGTAACTCCTACACAGACCTGTGGAATTCGCGGAACAAAATTTGAAATAGGAGTTAGTTCCCAAGGGTTAGAACGAACCTTAGTTACAGAGGGAAAAGTAGCTACTAGGGTAAGAATTGCTAAACTAGAAGAGTTGGAATCTTCTGAAAAATCTCTTTCAGAAATTTTAGAACCTCTTAAAAAGAGTGAACAACAAGTTACAGCTGGAGATTTTGTAAATTTATCTAAGTTAGATGCCGACGAAATTCTACAAAAAACAGGACTTTTAGATGTAATCGAAGGAACTGAAGAAGAAAACTCACAAACCTTAAAACAAAAAATAAATGATCCAAAAGTAAAAACAGAACTTACGAATTCTATAAAACAGCTTACCTCTTTGAAAATAGAAAAACTCAATCCTAAATATTACGAAAAAAAAGCAGAGTCTTTCTTGGAATTAATTCCAGTTGAGCCATCTATGTTGGAAAGAAAGGGACTTCTTTCAGAAGTTTTGAAACAAAGAAATAAAGAACAGAACATGATTTCTTTAATTCGTAAACTCAAAGAAGAAAACGAAAGTTTAAAAATAGAGTTGGAATCTTTAAAAAATAAAGAAACTACTCCTGCAAAGAACTAAATCAAACTTTGACAAAACCACTTACGAAGAGTGGTTTTGATTTTAGTATTTCGTAAACAACATTTATGTTTTTCAATCTAGTTTTAATTTATTCGAATTTAACTTTAAATTATAATTTTATTTCAAATAAAAATCCTTTTTTAAACACCCCTCTTTCTTCTTGAGTAAGTAGATATAAATTTCCAGCCGAATCTTCTCCGAAAGAGTTAATATGTTTCCAATTCACTGAATTATTGACTATTTTTAATTCACTTGGAGTCCATTTCCCTTTTATTTCTTCTAAGGAAAATAATTTACCATTCCAATCTCCAAAAATATACTTCCCATAGTAGGGAGATTTTTTATTTCCGCGAAAAACATATCCACCGATCACGGAAATCCCTACACTATGATCATAAACATGAATTGGTAAACTTAAGTCATTTGTATTGCAGTCTTCTTTTGGATTAAAGCATTCATAACCTTCCATGATTCTCCAACCATAATTTTTTCCTTTTTCGATAATGTTAATTTCTTCAAATCGATCTTGTCCTACATCGGCAGCAAAGAGTCGTTTGGTTACTTGATCAAAGGAAAACTTCCAGGGATTTCGTAAGCCATATGCATAAATTTCTGTTTTTCCCACACCTGGAAAATTAGGATTTTCTTGGGGAATTGAGTATGGCAGACTAGAATGATTTACATCAATACGTAAAATTTTTCCAAGAAGATTGTTTAAGTCTTGAGCATTCCCTATGTTTCCGTGTTCATCTCCTGCTCCACCTCCATCTCCACTTGCAATATACAAATATTTATCTGGTCCAAAAAGAATTGTTCCCCCATTGTGGTTGCTTTCTGGTTGAGAAATTTCAAGAATAATCCTTTCAGATTGCGGCATAGCTTTCTCTGGATTGCCTAGAGATGTTACCATTTCACTGATTACAGTCCGATGTTCTTCTCCATAAACTTTAGCAGGAGCGCTGTAATTGATATAAAACTTTCGATTCTCTTTGTAGTTAGGATGAAAGGCAAGTCCAAGAAGCCCTTTTTCTGAATAGTTTGGATTGAGCTTAGAAATTTTTTTTGTAATATCTAAAAATACTTTGGGCTTTTGTTCATCCTTATTTAAAACCTTAATAATTCCTTTCTGTTCGCAAATAAACAAAAGTCCACTTCCATCATTTGGACTAGCCATACAAACAGGAGACTCTAACTCACTCGTGATAAGTTTTAAGATGATTTCATTAGAGGATCTTTTCATTTTTTGAGCGAATAAATGCGCAATCGTAAACAGAAAAACGAAAATAAAATACTTCATGTTAAATTAAATGTTTGTAACTTCAAAATTTTTGCAATGCTAAACTTTGTCTGTTACTATAATTTTATCCTTTCCTTCTTTTTTAGCAATATAAGAATAAGTATCGGCAGCAATGTATAACTCTTCTAAAGTTCCTCCGTCCATAGGATAACCAGCAATTCCACCACTAATAGTCAAAACACTTGGTAAAAGTTTACTAGATTTCTTTTTTAAGCGTTTTGCAAAACGTTCGCATGGAACGACTGCATTCTCTGGTTTTACTTCAGGCAAAATAACACCAAATTCTTCTCCTCCAATTCTTGCTATTATATCATCTGTTCTAAAATTTTTTAAGAGTATTTCACCAAGTATTTGTAGGGCTTTATCTCCCACACCATGCCCGTAAGAATCATTAAAAAATTTAAAATTATCTAAATCAAAAATAAATAAAGAAAGTGGCTTGTTATAACGCGCACATCTTTTAATTTCACGAAAAAGAACTTCATTAAAATATCTGCGATTATAAACTCCTGTAAGGTAATCTATAACAGAACTCTTCTTTATTTCTTCAAGGGTTTCAAACTCAATAATTTTTGGATTCTTTATGAGGATTTTGTTTTGAAGAAAATAATCTAGCATAGCAACTCGAAAACCAATCGTTCGACCCAGCTGTTTGGACATGTTTTTTGAATGTTCTAAGACTTGTTTTAGGTGGTATTCTGCTTCTTCCTCACTTAAGTTTAAATTTGCAATTACATAAAATATATCTGAATAAAATCCCGATTCATTCTTTGAATAAATTTTAATTTTTGAAGGAATTGGGATAGAATTTTTTGGATTTTGAAGCATAGATTTCATTTCATTTCTTAGAATAGCCTCCCTCTGTTCCGCTTGTTCCAATTCTTGCTTAACTTTAAATAATTCTGTTTCATAATTGGAAATTGTGGATTGAGCATCTAGTAATTCTATGTGGCATAGTTTACTAAATTTTTCATATACATTTATAATTTTCATTAAATGGGTAATTTCTTCTTCCTCTTGTCTATTCATAAAAATCCCATTCTAATTTATGGGACATGAAAATCTAGTTAATTAATAGCTAGATTTAGTTTAATTTTCGATTTTTTTTTTGAAATGAAAGAATTATGTATCTGATTAGATTCAGAAAGAAAGAATTTTACCTTTTTCAAATAGCTTCATAAGATTCAGTCTTTTGCTCTGGGACTTCCTCTTTTCCAAAAGGAAAATTTCCTTTGGAATCACGTTTGTGTAAGTTCAAGCCAGGATGGATTTTTTCAATCTTAAAAATAAATTGGAGACGTTCTTTACCATTCTTATCAAAAATAAATTTGGATGTAAATCCAATTTCTATATAATTAATCATTCTTTCTTTGATTAGTTGGTTTGAAATGCGAAATTCTGCAGTTTTCCCTATTACTTCAAAGCTTTCTAGCTTTTCTGTGGATTCCATTACAGAATAAGTTTGCATTCTCGGGGGTTTAAATAAGGTAGGTCCTCCTCTCTTGATTATGATTTCATATTCTTCGTTAGTTGGGTGTTTTTTAAACGTAAATGTCAAATGCCCCTCGGAGATTGCAGAGCACTTAGTTACAATATCTCCCATATTTCGACCAATAGAAAAGGTAGAAACCCTTGCCATTTCATCAGTTATAAAATAATATTCCTGACCTATTTTAGGTGGAAATGGAATTTCTTTGGATTTTAATTCTATATAAGGTTTTAAAATTTGATCATAAACCACATAGAAAATTACCCCTACTGAAATAACAAGCAAGAGTCCTACAAAATAATTAAACGAATCTAATAAAATATTTGCTAGCAAAGTTCAACTCAAAATATCAATGATACTTCCCCTTGTACGAAACATCTCCGGGATTTGCAAGTATTTTTGTAAAGCCTCCGTGAGACTGGGAAGACGAAGGGCTGGAATTTTATGCTCTGTTTTATAATGAATTTCTAACTGAGGTAAATCTCCTTCTTGGACCGTGGGTTGGAATTTTCCCTGCATTTGAATTTTTGTTATATGATGAAAAGGAAACGCAAGGGACTTTGACCGAATTTCATTAAGCTGAGTCATGACATTAACCTCCGTTTCAATGATTGGACTCAAATTTTACTATTATAGTCGGAAAAGCTCTATCTTTTTATAACAAGAAAAATATTGTCTGATTCACTCAACCACGTTTGTAGTAACAACAACAAGTTCTTGGTTGGGCTGCTTTCTCATCCTGTAAGATTTTCTGACAAGGATCAATTTTTTAACAGGAGTTGTAGTAACAACAACAGTGTTGTAAAAAATTGATTAAATCTTTTTAAAAAATTTTCATCTTTTCGTATTTTTGCACTTCTTAAAAAAGTTTTCTATCTCTTCCCTTTCATGAAATATGAGTTTATTTTAAATGAATACAAACAATTTCTCAATCTAAAAACGCATCGCAAGACTGTATCTACTCTTCGAATACCACTGTGGCTAAATGCCACCACCAAAAGAGGTATGAAAAAATATGGAAATTTAGAAAAATATTTAGGAATCCTTCTGAAGCGTTATAGATTCCTTTTTTATGCAAACTTTTTTGAACCATCGGAAAATCCAAAGACTCAATATCAGGAACGTGGACAGTCTTATGTTCCATTCAAATTTCGTCCTGAAAATAAAGATTGGCTAGAACTTAAGATGTGGGCGGAATCTCTTGGAATTTCTGCAACTCTCATGTTTGTGAGATTACTAGAAATTGAAGAATATTTTGATATTGTGGTAAACGATAAACGCTTTCGTTTCATGAGCTTTGTTGTTACTACACCCTACTATGCGAGGGTTCCACAGTTACGAAAAGCTCTGCACAAAGGAAGAAGCATCTATGAACGAGGAATCACATTTTACGATCCCCCATTGTAAAATATAAAACACCTTAAAAAAAAGGTTATATCTCTTAAATTATAAGGTTTGAACTTTTTCATTGCCATTATACCTGAATTATAAGGTGAATAAAAAAAGAAAGAAATATTGCTTTAAAAATTGCAACTAGAATTAGAACTCTCAGAAAGCAATAAACCTAACACTAGAATATAAAAAGCAAAAGGTAGGATGAGCTTATTTGAATTTTTCGCAGATGAAATCTTTAAAAAAAACCAAACGAAACAGAAAAGAAAACTCTTTTAACGGGATTTTAACTGGAGTAAAAAACATATTAGGTGTTTAGTCCAATAGCTATAATAAAACTCAAAATTCAAATAATTGAAATTTTTTTTCCATCCCTACAATTTCTTGAACTGATACAATTTTATTATTTTCTAAAAATTTATCTATATATTCTAAAATCATATAAGGAAAAAAAGGACCTTTGTAAATATAGCCTGTATAAATTTGAATTAAATCTGCTCCTGCTAAAATTTTTTTTAAAGCTAACTCTGGACTAAAAATTCCACCAACTCCTATAATAGGAATTCTTCCTTTTAAAACTTTTCTTGCAATTCTAACAAACTCGGTAGCTCTTTTTTCCAAAACAAGCCCAGAAATTCCCCCTTCTTGAACCTTATCTAATGGATAACTTTTTAAAACAGATTTATCAATCGTTGTATTCGTCACTATAACTCCATTTAAGTTTAAACTCAAAACAATTTCTAAAAGCTCTTCAAAATAAGATATGTCCAAGTCAGGTGCAAATTTTACAAAAATGGGAATAGCAAAATTAGGATCTAACTTTGATTTGATCCCAGTAATTAAATCAATAAAATTTTGCTTCTGTTGGAAATCTCGAAGTCCGGGAGTATTTGGGGAACTAATATTGATTACAAAATAATCAGCATAAGGTAATAAAATCTTTATGCTTTTTACGTAATCTTCCACTGCTCTTTCAGGTGGGATAAGTTTTGTCTTACCAATATTAATTCCACGTGGAATACTCTTTTGTTGTTTACGCAAAATTTCGAAAGTTTTCTCACAACCTAAGTTATTAAATCCCATCCGATTTACTAAAGCAAAATCTTTCTCATAACGAAATACTCTTGGTTTAGGATTTCCTTCTTGTGCCTCTCCTGTAATAGTTCCAACCTCTATAAATCCGAAGCCTAATTTTGCAAGATATGGATACAACTCCCCCGTTTTATCAAAGCCAGCTGCCATTCCCAAGGGATTGGAAAAGTCAATTCCACTTATGTTGATTTTTAAACGTGAAGACAAATACGTTGTATATTTTTCGATAAGATTAAATAAAAATGGGACGTTATGTGCAATTTCTAATAAAGATTTAGCCAAATTATGAGAGTCTTCGGGGCTTAGTTTAAAAAAGAGAGGTTTGAAAGTAGTTTCATAAATCCATGACTTCATGAAAAATTTTTAGTTCAATAAAGGATCATTTGTATGTTCTGCAAAGTACTTATAAAAACCTCCTTTGCTTTTGAGAGCATCTCTCCATGCTTCCTCGGGATTATGCATAAGAACCATTTCCTGTGTTGCATCATGTTCGACCCATGACTTTCTTTGAAACTCCGATTCTAACTGCCCTGCTCCCCATCCTGAATATCCATGAAACACTTTGAGATTTGAGTTTTCTAATTCTAGAAGTTGCAAAAGCAATTCATAACTTCTACTAAGAAAGACTCCGGGAATTACTTCTAAACCCGGCTCATCTAACTCTCCCCTATCATGTAAAATGGAAATAAAACTATGATCTACAGGACCACCCCAATACATAGGAATTTGTTGGGTTACATGATCGGGAATTCCAACTACTACTTCATGAAGCATATAACGAGAGCGTTTGTTAATAACCAAACCAAAAGCACCTGAAAGATCATGATCTATCATAAATACAACGGATTTATTGAAGTCATCTGTTACGATTGTTGAATTGGAAATCAATAATTTTCCACGATAGCTTTTCAAGTTCTCACTCATGAGGAATACCTGTATGAATTTCTTCCAATATTTTATGAGCTATCTCTAATGTTTCAACATCTTTTTCATTTTCTACTTGAGGTTTAGTATTTCCTAAAATGCAATTTATAAAGTGTTCATGCTCTTGCTTAAGAGGATTATCTTTGTGAACAAAGATTTTTTCTACAATTGATTCTTGTTTATAACGAATTTGTTCATTAGTTAAATTAATCACGGAAGAGGCTTGCCTATGTAATTCAATTTCTTGATCGGTGAAATCTAAAGTGATATAAGCATTTTGATCTGTAATATTGAGAGTACGAATTTTTGCTTGTGTATTTCTAGACGCGTTTATGCTTGCAATGCATCCATTTTCAAATTGCAAAATTACACTTGCCACATCTTCATGGTTTGAAACAATTCTTTGACCAACAGCATGTAAATCTTTTACGGGAGATTTTACAAGGTTCAAGACTATATCTATATCATGAATCATCATATCTAAAACTACGCCTACATCTTTGATTCTTGCGTTATAAGGAGAAAACCTTCTTGATTCCACAAAGAGTGGTTTTTCTATAATCTTTCCTAATTCTAATACTGCTCCATTGAAACGTTCCACATGTCCAACTTGTAAAATCAATTCCTTAGACTTTGCAAGCTCTACTAGTTCTTTTGCTTGATCTACATTTTCAGCGATTGGTTTCTCAACAAGAACATGTATTCCTTTTTCTAAGGCTAATTTAGAAATTTCATAGTGTAGAAATGTAGGTGTAGCAACTATAACTGCATTTACGGATTCTATAAGTTCTTCTAAATTTGTGAAAGATTGAGTAGAATATTTTTCTGCTATGAATCGAGCCCGACTAGAATCAACATCATAAATCCCTATTAAACTAGCATCTGTAAGTTGACGAGAAACATTCACATGGTACTGCCCCATGTGACCTGTTCCTATAATTCCCAATTTAATTCTATTCATCATTATTTAAAAAATCCTTTAAAGAAAGATTGAGAGTCACCCGATTCCTTGGCAAATTCTTCCATGAGTTCTCTTTGGCGTCGAGTGAGTTTTTTGGGGATTTCTACTTTAATAACTACTAGTTGATCTCCTCTACCATAAGAACCTAAGTAAGGAATTCCATGACCTTTGAGTCGGAAAATTTGTCCTGTTTCGGTCCCTTCTGGAATTTTCATTTTCATACTTTTTCCATCAATCGTTGGAACTTCAATCTCTCCACCCAAAACTGCCATAGTCAAAGGAATGGACTTATTAATTACCAAATCGTTTCCTTGTCGTTCAAAGATGGGATGTTTACGAATATGGGTTACAACGTACAAATCCCCATGAGGACCTCCGTTGGGACCAGCCTCCCCTTCTCCTGTTACTTTCAAACGACTTCCGGATTCCACCCCCGCTGGAATTTTTATATTGATAGTACGACGGCGTTCCACAAGTCCACTCCCGTGGCATGTTTTACAGGGGTCGGAAATAATTTGTCCCTTGCCACCACAACGAGGACAAGTAGAAGTCAAAGAGAAAAAGCCTTGTGAATGACGTATATAGCCACTACCACCACAATCGGGACAGGTTTTAGGAGTAGATCCTTTTGCCGCTCCCGTCCCATTGCAATCGGGACAAGTTTCTGCGCGAGGAATTTCAATTTTTTGCTCCTTGCCCATAGCGGCATCTTCTAAAGTGATTTCCAAATTGTAACGGAGATCACTTCCTCTCTGCGGTCCCCCTCTACTACGGCGTGAACTTCTGCCTCCAAAAAATTCATCGAAAATACCACCAAAATCTCCGAATATATCGGAGAAGTCAGTATAAGCTCCACTAAAACCACCTGATCCTGCTCCGTTCACCCCAGCTTTTCCAAATTGATCATACATTTTTCGTTTCTGAGGATCTCGCAGTACTTCATAGGCTTCGGTAGCTTCTTTGAATTTTTCTTCAGCTTCTTTATTCCCTTTATTTTTATCAGGGTGATATTTTATAGCCAACTGACGGTAGGCTTTTTTGATTTCTTCGTCAGTGGCATTTTTAGAAACTCCTAAAATTTCATAGTAGCTTTTCTCTGCCATTTGCTTTGCCATAGTTCTTATTTTTTATCATCAACCACAGTGTAATCTGCATCTACAACCTTTTCGTCACTTCCAGAGTGAGAGCTGTTCTCGGCGTTTGCTCCCCCAGATGAGGCACTTGCCCCAGATCTTTCGTAAATTTGTGATCCGATCTTACTTGCAATTTTGGAAATAGAGTCTCTCACTGACTGCAAGCGAGAAAGGTCATCACTTCCAATTGCTTCTTTAGCACGTTTGATTTCATCTTCTGCTAGCTGCTTGTCGGAAGAAGAAATTTTATCTCCAGCCTCACTTAAAGTTTTTTCTAGTGAATACACTATATTTTCAATATCATTTTTTGTTTCAACAATTTCTCTTGCCCGTTTGTCAGCTGCCGCATTAGCTTCTGCCTCTTTGATCATCTTTTGGATTTCTTCTTCACTGAGTCTAGAGCTAGATTCAATTCTTATGCGTTGTTCTTTTCCGGTTCCCAAATCTTTGGCGGAGACATGCAAAATTCCGTTTGCGTCAATATCGAAAGTAACCTCAATTTGGGGAACTCCTTTAGGAGCAGGTGGAATTCCAATTAAATCAAATCGTCCAAGTGTCCTGTTGTCACGCGCCATTTCCCTTTCCCCTTGCAATACATGAATCGAAACAGCAGTTTGGTTATCTGCAGCTGTGCTAAAGACTTGTGTTTTCTTGGTTGGAATGGTTGTATTTCTTTCAATGAGTCTTGTCATTACACCACCCAACGTCTCAATTCCAAGAGAAAGTGGAGTTACGTCAAGCAACAGAACATCTGTAACTTCTCCTGCTAGTACTCCTCCTTGGATTGCAGCCCCTGCCGCAACTACTTCATCGGGATTTACTGACTTGTTTGGTTCCTTTCCAAAAAGCTCTTTTACAAGTTCTTGAACTGCTGGAATACGAGTAGAACCACCAACCAAAATCACTTCATCAATATCTTTGGCAGTAAGTCCTGCATCTCTTAGTGCATTTTGACAAGGAACTCTTGTTTTCTCAACTAAGTGTTTTGTAAGCTGATCAAACTTAGCTCTTGTTAAAGTCATATCTAAATGCTTTGGACCTGTTGCATCTGCAGTAATAAATGGTAAATTGATTTGAGTAGAAAGCGAACCAGAAAGCTCAATCTTAGCTTTCTCTGCAGCTTCTTTTAAACGTTGCAATGTATTCTTATCTTGGCTAATATCAATCCCATACTGTTTTTTAAACTCATCTACCATCCAATCAATAATCACTTGATCGAAGTCATCTCCTCCTAAATGAGTATCTCCATTGGTAGATTTTACTTCAAAAACTCCATCTCCAAGCTCTAAGATGGAGATATCAAAAGTACCACCTCCTAAATCATAAACAGCAATTTTTACGTTGTTTTTCTTTTTATCAAAACCATAAGCAAGAGCTGCTGCTGTAGGTTCGTTTATGATTCTTTCAACTTCAAGCCCAGCTATTCTTCCGGCATCCTTTGTCGCCTGACGTTGTTCATCATTAAAATAAGCAGGCACAGTAATCACTGCTTTGGTTACAGGGTGCCCCAAATAGTCCTCTGCTGTCTTCTTCATTTTCATAAGAACTCTTGCAGAGATTTCTTGTGGAGTAAATTCTCCTGCACTTGTTTCAAATTTTACACCATCGTTTCCTGAACGAATTACTTTATAAGGAACTTTTTTGATTTCTTCAGTAACTTCGCTATAACGACGTCCAATAAAACGTTTAGCGGAACGAATAGTATTTGCGGCGTTTGTAATTGCTTGGTTTTTTGCAAATTGTCCAACTAAGGTTTCTCCCTTAGATGTAAAAGCTACAATAGAAGGAGTAGTACGAGAGCCTTCTGAGTTTTGAATTACAACAAAATCTCCTCCTTCCATAACAGCTACACAAGAGTTTGTAGTTCCTAAATCAATGCCTATGATTTTTTCCTTTGCCATAAGTTTTCTCCTTTATAAAATTAAATTTTTGGTTTTGCTACTTTGACCATAGCAGCTCTAAGTGGATATTTTTCATTATTTTCTTGCAAGAAATATCCTGTTCTATACACTTCAACAACAGTTTCGTCGTTTACCTCCTCTCGCTCTTCAAAAGCAATAGCCTCCATAAACGTTGGATCAAATAATTGATCCTTTGGATTTAAAGTAAATATTCCTTCCTTTTCTAATGTAGAGCGAAATTCGTTAAGGATCATCCTCACTCCATCTAAAACAGGTTTTAATTCTTCGCTTGGGTTTGGAACGATCACTCTTTCCAAATTATCAATTGGAGTAAGAATTTTAAGTACAAAATTTTTTATAGACTCTCTCTTTAGAGTAGCATACTCCATAGCTGTTCTTCGTTTTAAATTTTGAAAATCTGCGAGCGCTCTAGCAAGAGAATCTTTTAAATTTGTATTTTCCTCCTGAAGTTTTTTTATTTCTTCTTTCAAAAGATCATTTACACTTTTTTCAGAAGGAGTGTTCAACTCTTCTGTTGTTTGCTCCTTTTCTGTGGAAGTTTCTAAAACACTTTCATTAGAATTGTCTGTTTCATTAGATTGTGTTTCTTCTTCAACCACATTTTCTATTTCTCCCATTTTTCCTCCTTTTAATTGCTCAATCTTGTAATCATTTCAGATACAAGTTTAGATGTAAATTCTACTAATGGTAACGCCTTGTTATAATTCATTCTCTGGGGTCCTAATATTCCCATTGAACCTATTTTCTTTTCACCCATTCGATAACTAGTAGCTATAATACTAATTCCACTCATACGATTATCATTTTTACTTCCAATATAAGTAATCACTCGATCTGTTAGCACGTAACGTTTAAAAAGTTCGCGAAGAAAATTTTTATCTTCTAAAATAGAAAAGAATTTTTCAAGACTAATTTCAGAATCTTCTTTTGATTGGTTCACTAAGTTTTGTAATCCATCTATATAAACCTCCACTTCATCTTTCACTTCCATTTGAAAGCCTGCTTTTAAAATCTCTACAATTTGATGAAATGGAGTTGGTGCATCAAGTTCATTCCTTAGCCCTTCTAGCAAATTGGGAATTTCTTCAAGCTCTCTCCCCATGAGGTTTTGATTTAAAAACCTAGAAACTTGATAGAGGGATTCTTGAGACATATTTCCATCTAAAAATAATTTTTTATGAATCACAGAACCAGACCGAGTTACAACGATCATTAAAATCTCATCCCCACTTACATGAATCAGTTCCACATGCTTTAAAGTATCATAACTTTTTTCGGGAGCAACAACAACTCCTGCGCTCATAGAAAGAGAAGAAAGCACTCTACAAGTAGCCAATAAAATTTGTTCCAGTTGAAGTTGGTTTTTTAAATATTCTTCTTGGATTCTTTGCTTTTCACGAAGGGTTAATTCATATAAAATAACCAAGCTATCTACATAAACTCGGTAGCCCAATTCAGTAGGAACCCTCCCACCTGAACAGTGCTTTGAGTGAATAAGTCCTAACTCTTCCAAATCTCGGAACACGTTTCGAATTGTGGCAGGAGATATGCCTAACTCATACCTCTCCCACAAGGTTTTTGAACCAATTGGTTTGTTTTCAGAAACATACTCCTCTATCAAAGTTTTTAAAATCAAACGATGGCGGGGAGATAGGTCCAATTTTCACTCCTTTTTAGCACTCTAAATGTTAGAGTGCTAAGTTTTTATAAAAGTTTTTCATGAGTGTTTTTTTTTGTCAACTTCAAAAAAAAATTGTAGTGAAAGGTGTGTCCTATAATTTTCACTTTACTGCTTTCTATAAAAACTATGAGGTTCTTATGGATTTTTTGGCAAGTATACTGAGCGACCCTAAACTGATTGAAAAGATTTCTATCCCTATCACCTGTGCTTTTGTAGGTTGGTCAACCAACTGGGTAGCAGTAGAGATGATTTTTAAACCCGTGCAGTTCATTGGGATTTGGAAGATTGGTTGGCAGGGAATTATTCCCCACCATGCCATAAAAATGAGTGGAATGATCACAGAAATTCTCACTAAAAAACTTATGACCCCACGTGAGTTGTACAATCGCATTGATCCAAAAGACATTATCGCGGAAATTCGAGATCTCATTGAAGCAAAATCAGCCGAAATCGTAGAAGATATAGTAAAACATGAAAATCCCGACTTATGGAAGATTATGCCAGAACCATTAAAAAAGAGCATTGAAAAAGTCATTGCTGAAGAAATTCCCCCTCAAATCATAGAGGTTTATAAATCTTATGGAGATGAACTAGACTCTGTTTTAGAGTTTGAGGTTGTAATTAAAGAGGCTCTTTCTGGAAAGAATGTAGAGGTTTTAATTGAAATTTTTAAGCGATGCGGTGGCCCTGAATTTCGGTTTATAATAGTTTCTGGAATTTACTTTGGATTTTTAATTGGTCTCATTCAACTCACCTTTCTTTCCATCCTTGGGCAATGGTGGACTTTTCCAATTATGGGAGTCATTGTTGGGTATATCACAAATTGGCTTGCTCTTCAAATGATTTTTAGACCTTTAGAAGTAAAAGATTTCATACTATTTAAATACCAAGGTTTATTTTTAAGAAGACAAGTAGAAGTTTCTAAAGAACTTGCAAATATAATTGCCAATAAAGTTTTAAACACAGAGAATTTAATTCGACTTATCTTTAAAGGGAAGGGAGGAGACTTAGTAGTAAAGCTAGTAATGGAAAATGCTTACAAAGGAGTAGAAAAAATCTTAAAAGACAAAGCTCCTATTGCTCCCATACTTCTTGGAAGTGAAAAAACTCAAATTTTAAAAATGAGAATTGCAGATAAAATTGTAGCCATTATTCCTTCTGTTGCCGATAGAATTCAAGATTATATAACGAATTCTTTGCGAATTGAAGAAACTGTTTCAGATAGACTTTCTAAACTTTCCAAAGCAGAATTTGAAAATATATTGCACTCTGTTTTCAAAGAAGATGAAATGACTCTCATTTTACTTGGAGCTTTTCTTGGAGGTATGGTAGGTCTTGCTCAAGCAACTCTAGTGATTGATCCTAGTCAGTTGCCGTCGTTTTTGAGGTGATAATTTGTAAAAATTCTCTTTCATAATCAATTGATCTATAGTATTCTAAAACTTTATTCTGTTGTTCTACAATCTTATTTCTAAAGTCTTGATTATGAAGGAGGATATAAACAATTTCTGCAATTTTATAAAAATCTTTTTTATGAAATAAAATCCCACTTCCACGTAACGTTTCGGGAACAGCAGCTTTGTTGTATGCGACAATGGGAATTTTATAATACATAGATTCTAAAAGTGGGACACAGAAACCTTCATGTTCACTCATACATAAAAAAACATCTGCGTTTGAATAGTATTGGTTTAAAGTCTCTTGCTGTAAAAATTCAGTCAACTTTACTTTTTCTTGTAAATGGAAATATTCAACAAGGCTTAAAATTTCCTCTTTGTATCCAATCATTTCAGGAGCAGTCTTTCCAACTATAATCAGTTCAAAATCTTCAGTAAAGTAATCGTTTAAAACTTTTGCAATCTTTATCAGATCAGTCTGTTTTTTGTTTGGAGCAATTCTGCCTGTAAAGAGGATTATTTTTTTAAAGTTAGTTCTGGGATAAATTGAGTAGTTGTTATAGTTTAAACTTATAGGTAATACTTGGACATTTGTATATCCATTTTCCTTTAACTCTTGAGCATTGTATTCAGAATCGGCTAAGGCATATACAAATAAATTTTTCATTTGAAATAATTCCTCTCTTCCTTTCTGTGAGTAATAAGTAAGTTTTAAATTATAGGGTTCAAAAAATTCTTTAGGTGTTACATTATGATAAGCAAGGACTTTAGGAATTTTGGAAGGAATTTCATAAATTTTTTCTAGGATAGAAGAATGAATAGAATGATGATAAATAATTACATCTCCCTTTTTAGGAGAATAAGTTTTATATTTTTTTACAAGACTTTTTGATTGAGGAGAAATATTTTCAGCAAATATTAAGGATTCAATTTGCTTTTTTTTTGCAAAAGAATTATACATAATAATTTGATTGCTAATAGCATCCCCCGGATTAAAACCTGCCGAAAACTGGACTAACCTTTTGATTTTCATAAAAATAAGTTTCTAAAAATTTCTTTAAATTGAAAATTTTTATAATATCCCAAACTCTTTGTTTGGGCTTGCAATAATTTATAAGTTAAATTTTTGTTTTGTAATATTAAATCAATAGAATTTGCAATTTTAAAGAAGTCCTTTTCTTTAAATAAAACGCCACTCCCTTTACAAGTTTCAACAACTGCTTCTTGCGAATAAGCAAATAGTAGGACGTTATGTGCTAAGGATTCCAAAATAGGGATACAAAAACCTTCATGTTCACTCATACATAAAAATGATTCAACTGTAGTTAAAAGTTTTGATTTTTCCGTTTCTTTTAGGTTTTCATAGAAAAAAATATTTTTTTCTAAATTTAAATCTTGAATTAAATTTGATATTTTTTTATTATATATATCAAAAATTTTTAAACTTTTTCCTATAAGATAAAGAGAATAGTTTGGATCTAATTGAACCAAAAAATAAAGCACAAATAATAAATCTTCTATTTTTTTATTTGGAACCAATCTTCCTATAAATGTAATAGTTTTGGATTTTTTTGGAGTGTCTTGATCATTCCATTCAGGGAGAATCTTTTGAATAGGAATAATGAAAACTTTTTCTTTTGGAACTTCGGTTAAACTTTGAAGAGTTTTATAATTAAAATTAGAATCACACCAAACATAATCACAGTATTTTACTAAACTATAAAGTTCTAGTTCTGATTTTTGATGATTCCAAACAAAAGTAGGAATGTCTTTTGAGCTTAAATATTCTAAAAAAAAATGTATGGGGGTAACATTATGAAATCGCAGAATTTTTACACCTTTCTGTCTTAAAAAAAATTCTAAAGGAAATCCATGCCCTCCATAATGAAGTATATTTATATCAAATGGTTGAGTGGAAACTTGCGATAACTTAAGGCTTTCTTTTTGAGAAAAATTCACCCTTGCAACTATAAAATTTGAAACTTGTAAACCATTCAAATGACTTGAAATTCCCTCTATATCACTTCCAATTCCATCATAATCATGGAGTACGTCAATATATTGAAAGACTCTCATTTCTTTTGAAGAGTTATAAAAAAAGTTTCATGTTCAAAAATTTCTTTATTTAAGATAGAAAAATTCAGTTTTTCAAAATATTCTTCTAATAACTCAAAAACAATTCGAGTTGGAAAATTTTCCTGAAAAGGATTACTTGAACTAATTGTGGAGTTTTTATACCAAATATAAACTTTTGTT
>CALDSP010000037.1 GCA_937924465.1 uncultured Leptospiraceae bacterium | reverse complement strand
AAACTGAGAGCAGGGGTAAGTTTAACTTCTACAAAAGAAAAAGAAATAGATGAAATCTTTACAATTATTTCTTTAAGTTTTGATAAATATATTATTTCTTGGCAGAATCTTTCTTATCAAGAAAAGAGCCGAGCAATAGATGCGTTATTTTTTAAAATCAAAGAATTAGTTGGAAATTCTCTTGCAAAGTTTATTTTAGAACATAAAGAAATACTAAGAGCAAGTAAGACGTTAGGTGAGTACAAACCCGTTCAAGCAATTTATGAATTACTTGAATCAAAAATTGATCAAAACATATCTAACTTTGTTGGTCAGAGAATTGCAGAGAGACTAAAGAGTCAAAATCCAGCTGACTTTAGAAAAAAGATTGAATGGCAAACAAGAAATGTTTTAGAAAACATTCGTATCAATGGAACTATTCTAGGTTTTGCTTTAGGATGTATAGCTGGAACAATCCAAATTTTATTTTAAAGGTCTAACAAAAGCATTAGCCTGGAAATTGGGGTCGAGTTTATTTTTTACTTCTAAGGCTTCTTCTTTACTAGAGTATCTACCAAGTGTGACTACAAACAACTCCCCTTTTTGAATGATTTGAGGACTATAACGACCTCCTGAAACCTTGGATTGGGATAAAACCTTCTCTTTAAATTTTTGAGCTTGTTCTTCACTTCCAAAGGCTCCAAGTTGAATTGTGAAAAATTCTCCTTGCGATTCTAATTTTCTCTTTTGCTTTTTCTTTTTTGGAGTTGAGTCTGACTTTTGGGGCAGTTCCTCAATTTCTTCTTTTGAAGGAGTCACTGGTTTTAAGGAAATAGTTTCTGCTTTTTTCTTTATAATTTCTTCTTCGGCATCTATGCTTGCTTCTTCCTCACTTTTAATAGTTGGTCTAGTAACAGAAGTAGTGGTTGGTTGTTTGGGAGTTTCTAATTGTGTTTTTTCTGGAGATTCAAGAGCTTCCTTGGCTCCCTTGCGTTTTCCAATTGTATGACCTAGTATAAAAGAATACACTAATAACAAAACTAAAATCATGATTAAAACAGAAATTCTTCTAGAGTCTAAGTTTATTGTATAAAATGTTCTTTCTTTCAAAGAAAAACCTCTCTGTGCATTAGTATAATTTTATAGATTTTTTCACACTCTGAACGAAGGTAATCGAAATTTCCTTCATTTCTAATACTAAAGTCGGAAAGTTGAATTTTTTCCTTTATGTCCATTTGGTTTCTAATTCGAGCTTCAAATTCTTCTCTACTTAATCCATCTCTTTGATTTACTCTTTGAAAAGCAACTTCTAAATTAGCATATATGGTCAGTGTAGCATTACAAATAAAATTTCCCTTTGCCTCAAATAATAAAGGTGCCTCCCAAGCAACAATGGTGCCTTCAGGAAGGTTTTGAACTATTTCTAAAAAATCTTTTCGAACTCTAGGATGAATTATAGAAGTTAGTTGCTGTAATTTATTCGGATTTTGAAACACAATTTTTGCTATATAATTTCTGTCTGGAGCTTCTTTGTCATTCAATACTTCTGGTCCGAAGATTTCTACTAATTCACTTTTGATTGGAGAGGTAACATCTGTATATTTTCTTGCGAGCTCATCAGAACTAACCCTAAAAGCTCCTAAGTCCTGAAAGATTTTAGAGGCAAGAGATTTTCCACTTCCCATGCCTCCTGTAATTCCTAATATGAATTTTTTATTCCATTTTTGCACTAAGAGTTTCCGTTGTTTAAACTCTTTTTTTATTTATAACTTATGAGTAAATCCAAAACTAATCCAATATAAGTTTTTTGGTATGTCTTGGAGTTGGTATTTTTCTTTTAAATAGAGTTTTGCTAGTTCAGGTGTGTCAGGAAGAGTTTCAATTTGTTCATAGACAAATTGATTTAGATCACCATAGAGTTTAGATGGATCAGTAGTTTTTTCATCATTTTCTTTATTTCTTAAAATGGGAGAGTTTTGACTATTTGTGAAGTAAAACACATCATTATCGAACATGTAAACGTCAGGTCTGTGGGCATGGTTAACAGAGAAAAAGAAGTTAGAAAAAATGATAAATTTTATTCCTGTAGTAATATCCATGAGCCCAGAGCGTTGTGAAGTGTTGTTATTTAACCATTGGTAACCAATGTTGTTGTATGGTTCTACTTCAAAATTTGTCCCTTCAAAGAATCTATGGTAATTATACAAACTTACGTAATGATTTCCTGCCCCTTGACCACCAAAATCATAAGAACTTTGAGTATATGCTTGAAGAGAAGGATTTGTGATTCCTCTTAAAATGGGTAGTCCCCACCAAACATAATATTCTTGCCATGAGTAGTTGTTATTTCTATCATTTTGAAAATACCACCAAGTACCAATGGTAAACGTACCTAATTTTTTCCCATCCATTTCATAAGCAAAGGATGTAAAGAGTCCATCTGTCCTATACATTCCATTTCTTTCTTTTCGACGTCCAATCTTTCGAAGGTCCACAAAGCAATCATTGATTGCACCTCCATCAGCTAAAACTTTGGCTTGGGCTGTGACGGGATCGGAGCAGGCGGAACTGATTACATTGTTATTAGGATCAAAAACTGCAGAAAGTCCATCCTGATCAGCAGTGAAATTTCCGTTAGAAATTCTATCAATTAAGCGATTTGGATCGATTGGACTTCCACCCGGACTAGCTTGAAAAAGGCGCATATCACTGTCTTTGTCCGGTCTGCCTGTTAGGGCAATGTTTCCCCATAGTTCAAGATAAATTCCTGATTCATGTCTCACTACAATGGTTGGTTGATAGGCCCAATATTGAGTTATTTCTTTATAAGGCATATTATTTCTTCTAGCTAAAAATTCACCTCCATAGCTTTGTCCCCTCCATATGAAGTCTGAGACTATTTCATGAGTAAATTCTATTGTAACAGGATTTTGTTCTCCTTCTTTATCTTGAGCAGCCTTTTCTACTGTTGTATAAGTAATGTGGGCAGATTCCACTTCACTTTTAGGTATAGTTTGGACATTTCCACTTTTGTCCTTGTAAATAATATAATTCCCTGACTGTTCCAAGATAGTTGCTTGGAGGTTTTTTCCATTTTTCAAGCGCAAGGAATCAGAATACAAACTGTTTACAAATATTACAAAAATTGTAAAAAAAATTTTGACTACTTTTTCCATAATGGTTTGAATTTTAAAATACTCATTGAGATTGTCAAGAAAAATTATAAGTTGTATAAAATTGATTTAAAAAAAAATTGTCCACAAGATGGGAAAGCTTGTGATTCAAAAGTATGGTGGAACCTCCGTTGGAACTACCGATAAAATCAAAAATGTAGCCAATCGAATCAAGTCTTACTATGAAAAAGGGAATAAAGTAGTGGTTGTGGTGTCTGCTATGGGGCATACGACCGATGAATTGCTTGATTTAGCAGAGAGAGTCAATCCAAACCCAAGCAAACGAGAGTTAGACATGCTTCTTTCTACAGGAGAACAGGTTTCTATTTCTCTTTTGGCTATGGCTCTTGAGGCAATTCATGTTCCAGCACAGTCATTTACAGGGGCCCAAGTGAGAATTATGACCGATGGAAACTTTTCCAATGCCAAAATCCAAGCAATAGATGACTCAAAAATCCGTAAAGCTCTGGATGAAGGGAAGGTTGCAATTGTAGCGGGATTCCAAGGAATTGATCAAGAGGAAAATATCACTACGCTTGGAAGAGGAGGAAGTGATACTACAGCAGTAGCTTTAGCAGCCGCTTTAAAGGCGGATGAATGCGAAATTTACACAGATGTAGATGGAGTCTTTACTGCAGATCCAAACAAGGTAGCAGGTGCAAAAATGCATGAAAAAATTTCCTATGACGAAATGTTAGAGTTAGCAAGTTTAGGAGCGGGAGTACTGCATTCTAGGAGTGTAGAACTTGCAAAAAATTATGATGTGGTTATACATGTTCGTTCTAGTTTTCATTCAAATCCAGGAACATTAGTTGTAAGTGAGGAGAAACTTGTGGAAAAAGTTACAGTTAGTGGAGTTACAATCAAAAAAGAAGAGGCAAGAATCACAATTCCAGATGTTCCAGATAAACCCGGCATAGCAGCTGATTTATTTGGAGCTTTGGCAGAGGAAGATATTATAGTAGATGTAATTGTACAAACCTCCCCCGAAAATGGAAAGAATGATATTTCTTTCACGATTCCAAGAAAAGCTATTCGAAATGCGACTCCTATTTTAGAAAACTTTTGTCAAAGACACCAAACGGGCAAAATGCAAATCAACGATAAAATCGCTATAGTTTCCGCTGTGGGTGTAGGCATGAAATCTCATGTTGGAGTAGCCTCAAGAATGTTTAAAGCTCTTGCAGAAAATAACATAAACATTGAGATGATTACTACTTCAGAAATTAAAATTTCTTGCGTGATCCCAGAAGAACAAGGACAGACTGCTCTGAAAGCAATTCATGCCGCATTTATAAATAACAATTGAATGGCTTAATTTTAGGAAAGTTTTATCCTTTTCATAAGGGTCATGAATATTTAATTCAAGAAGCAAGTCAACGCTGTACAAATCTCACAGTTCTTGTGTGTTCTCTTTTAAGAGAGAACATACAAGGAAAGTTGCGTTATGAATGGGTTAAGAAAACGTTTCCTAGCGTAAACGTCATTCATGTTATTGACGAAAATCCTCAATATCCTGAAGAGCACCCTGATTTTTGGAACATTTGGAAAGCTACTATAAAACGTGTTCATCCTGAACGAATTGACATTTTGTTTACTTCTGAATATTATGGAGAACCTCTTTCTAGAGTTTTGGGTTGTAAACATGAATGTATTGATCTAGAAAGAAAAAAATTTCCAATTTCTGGAAGTTTGATTCGAGAAAAGCCATTTGCTAATTGGGATTTTTTACCAGACATAGTTAAACCTTATTTTACAAAAAAAATTCTTATTACAGGAGCAGAATCTACTGGAAAAACTACGTTATGTGAAACTCTAGCAAAACATTTTAACACAGAATGGGTTCCAGAATATGCAAGAATGTATTTAGAAGCCAAAAACAGATATGTTGTTTACGAAGATATTCAAGAAATTTGTAGAGGTCATATTGAATTAGAAGAAAACAAATTAACTAATGCAAATAAGTATTTGTTTATTGATACAGATATGATTATTACAAAACTTTATAGTTTGATTTATTTTAAAAAAGTTCCCGATTCAGTGATTGATCAGATTATCCAAAGAAACTATGATTTATGTTTAGTATTAGCACCTGACGTCCCTTGGATAAGGGATCCTTTAAGAGATCTACCTAACTATAGAGATTCCTTTCATAATTGGTTACTTCAAGAACTAAGTTTTTTAAACAAAAAATATTATATAATTACTGGAAATTTTTCAGAAAGATTTTCTAAAGCTATAGAAATAATCCAAAATGAATTTTCGGATTTATGGTAGACTTTTGAAATCTAAAATTCAAAAATCAAATTTTCTAACAAAAATTTCTAGAAACTTTTTTAGTAATCAGTAAGTAAATACTTTTAATTGTAAAATTTATGTTCAGAGTCAGGGGAGAGAAATAGTAGGCGTGAACCGCAATTGTAGTAACAACAACAAAATTTGTATGTTCCTTCGCAGATTTGGAGTCAAACTTTTCGTTTTTTCGAAAAATGAAATTTTATGACCGTTTTTATGATAGTTGGATCAATTTTTTAAGATCCTTTTTTTCTAATTTTTATTGTAAATTCTCCAATTGACTATTAAAATGAGAATATTTTTTGTTTTAGTATTTATAATCTTATAAGCGTCCTTCGTTCAAAAACGTTTTTAGTTGGAAAATTTTATAAAATAGGGCAGGCTTTTTGGTTTTTTTGTATTACTCGGGCGGATCGTAAAATGTAATCCATCGTTCTAAAACACTTCGTCCTTTACGTAAAATCTTCCGTAACTGGGGAACTCTTGCATAGTAAGATGTAGTAAGAACAATGCTGAACGTTCGAAAGGATCTTTCATTTATGACAGAGTCATTTTCTTTCTCAATTTCTAAAAGTCTTACAAACATAAAAGTTGCAGAAATTCCTAAAGCGTCCGCCCACATTTTCAACTCCAACCAATCTCTATTTTCTGGTCGAAATTTCTTTGTAATGTAAACCTGCTCGCGTTCTTGATACTTGGTTTTAACGTTTTCAGATGGTTTAAAATAGTCTGAATACAAGAGAAATCGGTAACGTTTTAATAAAGTATTCAAATATTTATTTAAGCTCCCACATCTTTGCACTCCATTTTTCACTATGGAGTTTAACCAAAAAGGAATTCGCAAGGTAGAGACAGTTTTTCTTTTTCGTTTAATTTCTAAGCTTTGTTTTTGTTCATTTAAAATAAATCTATACTTCATGCATTAGAAGATTAAAAAAATTTTGTAAAAGAGTGCAAAAATACGAAAGATTAGAAATTTTTTACAAAAATCAATTCTCACTTTTCTGGAACTTGTTGTTGTTACTACAAACTTGTTTGGGTATACAAATTTAATTTATGGATTATTGTTGTAGATATGCCTTTTTCTTTCAACCTTATTAGGAAAAAGTCTTTAAAATACTTGTGTTAATTTACTCTTATTAAAAAAATCTTGAAAAAGCAAAAATGCACTTAAAACCAACACTCAGGTTTATGACAAAAATTTATTCTCAGCTGTTTCAATATATATTTTTAAAATTGTTAATATTCTTTCCTTTTTTTTCTTGTTTTCTTTTTCAACAAGGGGTGGGTAGGCCTCCTAAAGTAGGAGAAAAACAAATTGAAGATAGATTACGGGTTCTATACATTCATAATTTTCAGAATGATTCCTATGCTCCCGGTTTTCATACTATGATTACAAGAGCGTTACAATTGGAAATAGATAGACGTGGAAGATTGTTACAAACACGAGATAAATCTCTTGCTCAATTTCGATTGTATGGGAGAGTTCTACACTATCAAAAAATTGGAAACCTTTTAGATGCAGGCAATCAACAGATGAGTTCAGAAATTTCTGTAATCGTGAGGTTAGATTTACAAGAGGTAGGAGGAGTTTCTATTCCTTTGGAAAGAAACGAAGTCTTGGGCCGCGTTTACTTTTCAGATCAAATTGGATATCGTGAGTCCGAAGAACAAGCACAAAATAGGCTTGCCAATATTTTATCCATGCGAATTTCAAAAGAACTAGAAAATGCTTGGTATTTTTATGTGAAAGAAAAATACTATTCTCAATAAAAGGAACTAAAAACTAGTAAGGTTATGTTCAAAAGATTGCTTATAAATTTATTTTTTCCAAGTTGGAAATTTAGAAAAATTTTTCCTAAAAAATTTTTAAAAAATATAGAACTTGTAATTCAAAATTCTGAAAAACGACACAATGGGGAACTAGTCTTTTTAGTAGAGGTAAAGTTTCCTATTCCTCTTGTTATAAAAAAAATAACTCCGCGGCAGCGTGCCATAGATTTATTTTCAAAGTATAGAGTTTGGGATACAGAGTTTAACAATGGAGTTCTCATCTATCTGCTTTTGTCTGAAAAGCAAATTGAAATCATTGCTGATAGAGGAATTTCAAAAAAAATTCCTCAAAAAGAATGGGATCTTATTTTAGAAAGAATGAAAACAAATTTTAAAAAAGGCTATTTTGAAAAGGGAGTGATTTTGGGAATTTCTGAAATTACTGAAATTTTATCTACTCATTTTCCACCTCCTCAAAACAAACCCAATGAACTTTCCGACAAACCAATTATAATTTAAAATAGTGCTTTATTTTTTGAATAGAATAAATAAAATATGAAACGTAACTCTAATGGAAAGTAAAAATATGAAGCAATATAAAATCTTAAAAAATTTTTACACAATATCATGAGCTCACATTCTTTGAAAATTTTTTCTTTTTTGAGAACATTCACAAGGATATTCCTTTTCCCTTTTAAATTTTTTATTTTTATAAATTTTACTTTACTGGCTCAAGATAATGAAAAGAAAATTTTAGAACTTGAATTTTTAAGAATTCAGTCGGGATCTCTTCAAACAGCGATTTATTCTTTAGAGCATCCTGAGTCTTTTGTAAGAATTAAATTAGTGGGTTTAATTCATGTGGGAGATGCTAAGTATTATAAGACCATTCTTAAATTAATGAACGACATGGATTATGTTTTTTATGAGGGAATTCGGGTTGACCAATCTGTTTCTTTGCCATTTTCGTTTAATTTTGTTTCGCAAAATAGTATACCCTCTAAAAAAGGGATTCAAAATATAATCAATTTTCAATCTGAATTTGCAAAGTATTTTAATTTGGTAGAACAAGCAGACTATTTAAAGCCTAAACCAAATTGGATTAACGCGGATGTAAATTTTTTTGATTTTATAGAAATTTTAAAAAATTTGAATATTAGTTTAGAGCAACTCTCTCGTACCTTGACTTTGGAAAGTAAGGTTTCTCTTGAACAAGATATCTCTCCAGAGGATTTAGTACAAGTAGAAGATACTCGTGCTATCATCCTTATGAAATACAAAAGAAGAATGGCTAAGTATTTGGTAAAGTCAGCCAAGGAACTTTGCTATGATGAAAATATGAAAATCCCAAGAGAGGCAATTATTATTGAGAGAAATAAAATTGCACTTGAATACATGGATGACAAACTTCGTTCTAATTTACCCCTAGAACTAGGAGTTCTCTATGGAGCGGCACATCTTCCTAATTTTCTTGAAGTGTTACAAGAAAAGTATAAGTTTCAAATTCAATCTATTATTTGGGTAGATGCCTGGAGATTAGAAAGTAACTAATGGGTGTCTTGGAGTTTTTAATCATTATTCTACTTGTTCTTGTGAATGGATTTTTTGTTGCCGCAGAATTTGCTATTGTTGCCGTTCGACCATCTCGCATAGAAGAATTGATTAAAGATGGAAGACCATTTGCCCCCTTAACAAAAAAAGTAATTGAACACCTAAACGACATGCTTTCTGTTTGCCAAGTTGGAATTACTATAGCAAGTCTCTTGCTTGGTTGGTTAGGAGAGTTGTATGTTGCCCATGCTATTGAAAGCTTGATTGATCTCACAGAAATTCCAATTCCTACGCATATCACTTCTCATGCTATAGCTGTGCCTATTTCATTTACTCTCATTACGTTTATGCACATAACGTTTGGAGAGTTAGTTCCAAAAACCTTAGCAATACAGAGTGCAGAACAAATTTCTTTATACTCTTCTGCTCCTTTATATTTCTTTTATTATCTCTTTTATCCTATTACCTTCTTTATGAATCAAATTACAAATAGCTTTTTGAGAGCTTTTAACTTGCAAACAGCAGGTCATAAAATGGTTCATACAGCAGAAGAATTAATGATTATTTTGGAAGAGCAAAACAAACAAGGTAAACTAGATAATGAAGAGTTTCGGATTATTCAGAAAACATTTCAATTTTCTGAACATGAAGCAAAAGAAGTCATGACTCATAGATTAAGTATGGTTGCTATTCCGCAAGATGAAAAAATAAAAGAAATTCTTCCAGTTATTGCAGAACATCGTTTTTCCAGGTACCCTGTTTACGATAAAGATTTAGATCACATTACAGGTGTTGTGCATGTACAAGCCTTTATTGAATGGTTAGCCAATCCAGAGAGAAACAAAAATGAAAAAGTCAGTAGTATTATGCAAACTCCTGTTTTTGTTCCAGAGACTCTTTCTATTGAAAAGGTTCTTGAAAAACTTCGCAAATCTAAACAACACATGGCTATTGTTGTAGATGAATATGGAGGGGTCTCGGGACTTCTTACTTTAGAAGATATTATAGAGGAAATTTTCGGACCAATAAAGGACGAAACCGATGAAGAAGATCCAATCACAGTGCACGATATAAAAACTGATTCGTATATCATTGACGGAGAGGCAGAACTAGAAGATCTCCAAGATGTTTTAGAAGGAGAGGTTTTGGAGCATACAAAAGATGTGCGAACAATAGCAGGATTTTTTATGGAAAAGCACCAAGACATGCCGGTAGAAGGAAGTTCTATTTCTATTAAAAAAGGAACTCTCACTGTGATCAAAATGGATGGAAATAAAATTTTACAAATTCGTTATGATCATAAACCAATTGAGATTATTCCCATCAAAGAAGATTATGATTAAAAATGAACAGTGAGATTCTCATAGCAATTACAGGAGGGATTGCCGCTTATAAAACATGTGATTTAGTTAGAAATTTAGTTAAATTAGGCTTTCCTGTAAGAGTTATCATGACGCATAACGCAACTCAATTTATTCATAAAAATACTTTTGAAGCTCTTACAAATAAGCCTGTGTTTGTGAATGAATATGACTCTATTATGGCTCATATTGAAATGAAAAACCTTGCTAAAATTTTTGTTATAGCCCCAGCCACTGCAAACATAATAGGGAAAATGGCAAATGGAATTGCCGATGACTTAGTAAGCTCTACCTATCTTGCTTGTACTGTTCCAGTTTTAGTTGCACCAGCTATGAATCCGGGAATGTATGCAAATAAAGCTGTTCAAAGAAATATTCAACAACTTAAGGAAGATGGAGTGATTATTCTAGAACCAGTAGAGGGGATTGTAGTTTGTGGAGATGAAGGCAAAGGAAAAATGGTGGATGTAGAAGTAATTCAAAAAAAAATTATTGAATTATATGAGACAGTTTAAAAAAATTATTGTTACAGCTGGTGGAACAAGAGAGTGGATTGATCCCATTCGTTTTATAGCAAACGCTTCTACAGGAAAAATGGGATATTCCATTGCCTCTGAATTAGTGAAACAAAATTATCCAGTGGTTTATATTTATGGAAATGTTTCTGAAAAATATGCACATGTAGAAGGAGCTAAAAATCTCTCTGTAGAAACAACACTTGATTTATTAAACACAATTCTTTCTGAACTAGAAGAAAGAACTCTTTTAATAATGGCAGCAGCTCCTGCAGACTTTAAACCCAAGAATCCAAGTACTTTTAAAATAAAAAAACAAGAAAAATCTCTTCTTGCTTTAGAATTAGAACCCAATCCTGATATACTTCAAACTTTAAGTCAACACATAAAAACAAATCAAATTCAAGGTTGTGAACTAATTGGATTTGCTGCAGAGACAAATGACTTAGAGAAAAACGCAAGAGAAAAACTAATTAAGAAAAATCTAAAATACATTATAGCAAATCCAATTCAAAAAAATTCTGGATTTGGGGAAGAAAAAACAAATATTCAAATATTTTCTGAAGTAGGTAGAGAATTAGAGATAAATTATGAGTCTAAGGACATAGTTGCTCAAAAAATTATAGAATTTTTGAAGCAAAGGTTATAAAACATGAAATCATATATAAAAATCACTCCTTATAAATCTATTTCAGTTATAATGCAAGAAATTACTCATTCCCTTCTTCAAACTGCAAATTATAATTTTTTGAATTGTTTTTGTTTAGAATTAGTAAAAAAAAGTAATTTATCAGCTGTTTTAGTTGGTTACTTTCAAAATGATAAAATAATTACTTTAAGTTTTGTTCTCAATCAGCAATTACAAGAAAACTTTGAATATGAGTATTCTGAATATCCTTGTATAGAAGTTTTAAAATTTCAAAAGAATTTTTTTTGTGAGAATTTCCATTCTAGCTATCCAAAAGCATTTTATTTTCAACAAATTGGGGTATCTCATTATTTTGGGGTTCCTATTTTTCAAGATAATCAAAAATTAATTGGACTGATTGCATTTTTTTCGAATGATGAAGAAATTTTGAATACTTCTATGACTGTTCTAGATTTTTTTTATAAAAGAATTTCCATAGAAATTGAAAATTCTTTAAAAGAAAAATTCCAAAAAATCCAAAATGAGGAATTAACAAATCTGAATACTCAATTGCAAGAATCTTTAAATGAAAAGTCTCGAGAATTAGAAAATATATCTCAACTTTTAGATAAATCGAATGCAAAACTCATTGAACAAGATAAAATGGCAACTTTAGGCATTTTGAGTGCAGGAGTATCGCACGAAATTAAAAATTCTTTAAGCTATATTTTAGCAAGTATAGAAGGCATTCAAATTTTATGGGAAGATCACTCTCAAATTTTAAGAGATATGCAATTTAAATTAAAACAACATGGAATAGAAGAAAATTTTGAGCAAGAAATTCACTCAAAACAAGAAGAAATTAAAAAAGATTTTGAAATCTTATATAAGAATACTAAGAAAGGAATTCAAAACATTTCTAATCTTGTAAAATCCTTAAAAGAATATTCTCATCCTTCTCAAGAAAATTTTGAAAAAGCAAATCTTCATGATTTGATTTACACTTCCATTAATATGCTACAACATGAGTTAAAAAATGATATGCAAATAGAATTACAATTAGATTCAAACATTTCTGAAATTTTATGTATTCCAAATAAGCTTATTCAAGTTTTTGTAAATTTAATTCAAAATGCAATTCAAGCAAAAAGAAAAACTGAAACTGGAAAAATTATCGTGAAAACCTCTTACATACAAAAGTTGCAATCTTTCTCCACAATAAATATTGAAATTATTGATGATGGGGCTGGAATTAGTAAAGAAAATATTTCAAAAATTTTTCAACCTTTCTTTACTACTAAGTCTAGTGGAAAAGGTGTCGGATTAGGTTTGTTTATCTCTCATGAAATCATAGAAAAACATGATGGAACACTAAAGGTTGAAAGCAAAGAAAATGAGGGAGCTACTTTTATCATTGAGCTTCCAATAAAATAGGATAGAATAATGAATAAACTAAAAATATTATACGTTGATGACGAAATAGAAAATCTCCAAAGTTTTCGTCTTTTATTTAAAAAGGATTTTGATATCACTATATGCCAATATCCCTTAGAGGCCTTAGAAATTCTGAAAGAAGAAAGTTTTTCTATAATTCTAAGCGATAGCCGTATGCCAAACATGAATGGAATAGAATTTTTAACAAAGGCTAAAGAGATTGCACCTAACGTCCAAAGAATTTTAATTACAGGTTATGTAGATTATGATTCTATCCTTTTAGCTGTTAATCAAGCAGGGATTTCTAAATGTATTCAAAAACCATTTGATGCTCAAGAATTAAAACAAATTTTATATTCTTCTTGCATTACAGAAAATAAGCTGAGTCAAAAAGATTTGAATTTATTAAAAGAAATGACTGTCTTTGTGTTAGATGCCAATAATAAAATTAAATTTGCTAGCTTAGCAATAAAAAATTTATTACAAAATAATAATGGAGATATACTCGGAAAAGATTTTTATAATTTTTTTTCTTTTATAGAAAATAGTAATTCATTTGTTACTGAAAAAAGTGAAACTGCAGTTTATTCTCTTTCTAATTTAAACGTAAATTTTTATTTTCATATTGAAACTTATCAATGTGGATTAGAAAATAAAAAAATTTTTTATGGATTTCCAAAATAATTTCCTGAAAACCTACATTATTAAACTATAAATATAGTGGTAGGTATTTAAAGTGGATCAAGATAAAAAACAAGTTTTTTTAATTTCTGCAAATCCTTACATTAAAAAGATTTTTATTGAGTGTTTATCTTATCAACCAAATATAGAACTTTGTGGTACTTCTGAAAGTTCTATACTTCCCCTAGAAGAGTTAGCTTTTTCAGAACCTGATTTTGTTTTTATAGACAGTGGATTTTATAAAATAGAAAAGGGAATTATTCGAAACCTTTTAGACGAATTTCCTAATATAATAGTATTTATGCTTTGTGACTTTTCTGAAGAGCAAGAAGTTCAGTTTACAACTAAAGCTCTTTGTTTGGGGGTATCTCATTTTTTTTTTAAACCCTCTGAATTTAATCCTCTAGAAATTCAAAACTTTAAGACAAAGCTAATTGATACACTTAATTCTTGGAAAGTGAAAAAAAAAGTTATTTCTAATCCAAAATTCTTTGGCTCACTTTTATTTTCTCAAAAGTATGAGATTATTTCTATTTTCTGTTCTATTGGTGGCTTTTTTTCACTTATGCAAATTCTTCCTTTTCTTCCTAAAGATTTTCCTATCCCCATTCTTGTAAAAATCGAACTTCCAAAAATTTTTTCAAAAAGTTTTTTAGAAAGATTAAACCAAGTAAGCAATTTATATATTAAAGAAGCAAAAGATTCAGACATTTTGACTTCTGGAACTGTGTACCTTTTGTTTGAGAAAATGAATTTAAAAATCATAGAATCGAGTTCTAAAAAATCTTTACATATTTTAGAAAATTCTTCAGACTTGGAAATAAATTTTTATCAATCTATTGGGGAAATTTTTGGTTCTAAAGCTGTTGGTCTGATTCTCTCCGGACATGTGGATTTATCTAAAGATTTAAGAATTTTCAAAGAAAAAGGCGGGCTAGTTATTTTACAAAATGAAGAAACTAGTATATTTTGGGAGAGTTGTAAGATTATTTATGAATTAAATTTATTTGATATGGTTTTATCTCCTCATGAAATTGTAGAAAAAATTTGCCAAATTGCTTGGGTTTAGGACTGAAATTTTCTCCTTGTCAAACAATGCAAATATAAAAAAAATTTTTAGTATGAAACTTGAATTTGATTTTTATAAAAAATTTATTTATAAACTTTTTTTATTTATATTAATTTTTTTCTTAAGTGGTTGTTTTGAATATGAAGAAATTATTCATTTTAAAAAAAAC
>CALDSP010000036.1 GCA_937924465.1 uncultured Leptospiraceae bacterium | reverse complement strand
TGGAAAAGAAGCAGAGGAATTTTTATTAGAAATTTCTGTTCTTTCTGAAAAACTAGGTACTAAACTAGAAATAGAAAATGGAAAAGGCTACATTAAGTTAGAAAATTGAAATAACAATAGCCAAACAATCATTCATTAGCTAGTCTTTTTTGCCAAAAGAATGTTTCAGTTAAAGTAATTAAAAAATTAATTTACTCCTAAAATTATACTCTCATAAGGATTGAGTTCAATAGTGAAAATTTGTGTATCAGCTTCCCATGTGAAAGAAATTTCTTTATTAGTCCAAAAGTCTATGTTTTTGGAAAAATCAAATCTATAAGGAATTTCAATTGAAATTTTTTGCTTTTTCTTTGTTGGATTCCAAACTCCTAAAATTCCATTTGGATTGTAAAATCCAGTAGGAAACTTGTAGTCCATAAGCCCAAGTGGAATAGAATTATGGTCTTGGCATTTTTTGCTCAACTCTACTGCCTTGAGAAATATAGGAAGTCTCTCTTCATCTAGGGTAGATAAATTATCACTCATTAAAAGCATTCCTCCCGAAAGTCCCATAACTGTTGCCATGAGAATGGTTTGAGAATAAGTCATTTTATTTTTCTCTTTGCGAACAATCAAACAGTCTGGATCGTTGAGCCAAAAATTTTTATGCATAAATGATCTATATAAAGTATTTATAAGGGCACGTTCTGTGCAAAGAGCATGTTTGTCTTTAAGTAAAACACGAATCAGTTGTCTACTCCAAAATGGTGTAATATCACAACTTACGCGCATTCCATCAAAAAAACCAATAGAGGGAAAGATAGGAGCTCCACAACCAAGCATAAAAATTTTATTTCCAACAACTTTTCGAATTCTTTCCAAAATATTCCTGTAACGTTGAACTGGTGTTAAACGATTATTGTATAAAACTCCATCTAAACAGGCAGCATAAAGAAAATCTAATTTTAAATATTCATATCCCCAATCTTTAGTTATAGTATGAAAAACTGTTTCGAGATAATCAATCGCAGTTGGATGAGTTACGTCAAGCGCATACGTGTTTCCCATTCCCCATAAAGGTTGCCATATAGCTGAAACAAATCTTTCTTTTTCATCTTTTATTAAAGCCTCTGGATACATTTTAAAAAATTCAGACCTAGGACGAATCAAAAAAGGAGCAAGCCAAATTCCGGGTTTTAAATCAACCTTTTTGATTTCATCTGCAAGAAATTTCATTCCAGCTGGAAATTTTTGATTAGGAATTAGCCAATCTCCTATTTCTTTTTGATAACCATCATCAATTTGAAAAAACTCTATTGGTAATTTTTTTTCCTTGACTTTTTTAAGATTGTCTAAGATAATTTTTTCACTAATATTTGTGTAAAAATAATACCAAGAACACCATCCCCTTGGAACATCTTCTTTAGATATTTTGATTTGATATTCTTGCGCAAGTTCTTTGGAATAAGTTTCTAATCCATCATATGGATTTCCTTTCCAAGTTTTCATAAGAATGGACGTTAGGTGCAAAGAATGTGCTCCCCTAAATTCGTTATGTGCATATATATCATAGATAACTTCTACATATTCTAATTCAGAATTTTCTGAAAGTTTAACTCGAAATTTAACTCCCATTTCACTTGGTTCAAATAATCCCCAAAGTATATTTTCTTTTGTTTCAGAATTATAAACTAAAAGAAATCCCTCACTCAAAAACTCTCCCGTTCTGCCCGTATGCCTAGAATAAATATTTTCTTCTGAAGTTCTTAAAAACTGAAAACTGGGGGAGACATCTCTTTCTTTTGCAGTATAACAAGTTGTATAACTCCAAGATTGATAACCATGTTGTAAAATCTTGTATTTCCCATACTTGGGAAGTGGAAGCCGAATCAATAACTCTTTGATTTTTAAACCTACAGAAGGCCTAAGGTTAGTTTCCCATTTTAATTCTGCTAAAAAAAGAGTTGTTTCTTCACTAATTTTTTTTTCTTGAAAATCAAGCCCAAAATGATTTTCTTCTAAATTAGGTTTATTTGCTTTTGGATTGCCTAAGTTCATTGAATAGTTTCGATCAAAAACAGAGTAATTTAATTTTGCATAAATCATTTATTTTTATTCCTTAATAAAAGGGATTTATTTTTAAAGGGAAAATATGGCTCAAAAACCTTCAACCATAAAACCAAAACTATTTCATGGAGATTTAGATGAAGAAACTCTAAATCTTTATTTGCAAGACTTTCATTTAGCTATAGACTGTGAAATGATGGGACTCAATCCAAAGCGAGATAGGCTTTGTCTTATCCAAATGTGTGATTCCTTCAATCATTTTAGTGTTATTCAAATTTTGCCCAAACAACAAAAAGCTCCTAAGTTACAACAACTATTAGAAAATTCTCAAATTATAAAAATATTTCACTTTGCTAGGATGGATATGCTTTTTTTAAAATTAGCTTTGGGTATCAACGTTCAAAATGTTTTTTGCACTAAGATTGCAAGTAAATTAGCTCGTACTTACACAGACAAACATGGATTAAAAGATATTGTAAGAGAATTTTTTGGAGAGTCTTTAGATAAAACAAACCAATCGAGTGATTGGGGCAAGAAGACTTTAACAAAAGAACAAATTGAGTATGCATGTGAAGATGTGCGTTATTTAGTTGCCATGCAATATATTTTAATTGATATGCTAGATCGAGAGTCTCGTTTAGAACTTGCAGAAAGGTGTTTCTCGTTTTTACCAACCCAAGTAGAATTAGATTTATTAGAAATAAAGGATCTTTTCGAACATTGAAAAAAGAAAAAAGACGTTTTGTTTGTCAAACCTGTGGTGCTGAGTATCCACGTTGGGTGGGAAAGTGTGAGGTTTGTGGAAGTTGGAACTCTGTCTTAGAAGAAATTGGTATGGAACGTTTTTCTTCTAAACTACCCAAAACTAACCCTAAATATAACTCTCCTATTCCTATCACGCAAGTAAAAAGCGTAGATACCGATCGAATTTCTTTAGGTTTTTCTGAAATAGATTTGCTCTTTGGTGGAGGAATTGTTTTAGGAAGTCTTACTTTACTTGCAGGAGAACCCGGTGTTGGCAAATCCACTTTGATATTAGAATTTGCCAAAAAACTAAGTAGTACTAAAAAAATCCTTTATATTTCTGGAGAAGAATCCGCTTCTCAAATTCGTTTGCGTGCAGAAAGAATTGGAGCTATTTCTGAAAATATTCTGATTAGCTCTGAACTAATTGCAGAAAATATCGCCGATATGATTTACCATGAAAAACCAAATATAGTCTTTATTGATTCAATCCAAACAATCTCTCGTAATTCTTTACAAGGGATAGCAGGAACAATCACTCAACTTCGTGAAAGTACACAATTTTTTTTGGAAATTGCTAAGACTACTTCTATTCCTATCTTTTTGGTTGGCCACATTACAAAGGAAGGAACTATTGCAGGACCTAAGGTTTTAGAACACATTGTAGATGTAGTTCTCTATTTTGAAAGTGATAGGTTAAATTTATATAGGATTCTTCGTTCAACAAAAAATCGTTTTGGAGCTGTAGGAAATGTTACAATTCTAGAGATGCAAGCAAAAGGACTTATAGAAGTAAAAGATAGGGACAAAGTCTTTATTACCCAAGGACAAAAAGAAAGAATTGGTTCTATAATTTCTGCTGTTATGGAAGGAACTCGTTCCATTTGTGTTGAAATCCAAGCATTGGTAGCTCGCACATATCTTCCTCAAGCAAGAAGAATGGGGGAAGGTTTAGATAATAGAAGGATTATTTTATTGTGTGCAGTTTTAGAAAAATATTTAGAATATAAACTTTCCGAATGCGATGTATTTACAAATCTAACAGGGGGCTTAAATTTTGATGAACCTGCTTTAGATTTAGGAATTTGTGCCGCCATCCTCTCTAGTTATTTAAACAAAAAAATTTCTCATAGTTTTGGAATTTTGGGAGAAGTAGGGCTTTCAGGAGAAGTGAGGCCTATTCATTCTATCAATTCTAGGATTCAAGAATTAAATGCTATTGGGATTCAAAAAATTTTAGTACCTAAAGGAAATGAAAAGGAAATTTTACTTGAGAAAAATATTAATGTTTTTAAAATACTTCATATTTCAGAATTGAATTCATTTTTATTTAACACGGGAGAAGAAATTTTTTAAATAATTTTAAATAGTTCTAAAAGCATGTATAAAAAACTTGAAAAAAACTCTGAATTTAAAAACATACTCAAAGTAAAAAGGTTATTCCTTCATGAATGAAAAATCTTTAGCGCTTGGAATCAATGTTAAAAATTTAATTCCTTACAATGTTCTCATAATTGATGACTCCAGAATTGATACTTTACTCCTAAAACAGTATCTTCAATCAGAAATGTTTAACATTGCCTTTACAGTGGAAAATGGAGCTCAAGGATTAGAAATTTTAAGAGAATTTGGGCATACTATTGATATTGTTTGCATTGATTATGATATGCCAGTTAAAAATGGAATAGAAACACTTCGAGAAATCAAGCAACACTTTCCAGATAAAATTACTATTATGATTACTGCTTATCCAAGTAAAGAAGTAGTCAATGAAGTTTATAAACTTAAAGTCAATTCTTTAATAGTCAAACCCATTAACAAGAGCCAAATAGTAGAAAAATTTGCAAATATTCTAGGAAGAAAAGATCTCCTTACTAAAACCGTTGTTGCTTATAAAAACACAACAGGGATTGATCTCAACGATCTGAAAATTCCCCCAGTTCCTTCTGTCATGTTGAAAGTATTGCAATTTGACTCAAGTACTTCTGGAGGTAGTGCTGAACTCGAAAAAATCATAGCACCCGATAAAGCCTTAAGTTTAGATATTTTACGAATTGCAAACTCTAGTTTTTATGGTCGTTCTGGAATGGTAAAAACCCTAAAGGATGCCATTACTCTTTTAGGAATGAAAACAGTAAAAAATTTGGTCATTCTACAATCTAAAAAGCAATTCTCCAAAAACTTGGTAGGCGCACTCTTTAAAAAGTACATTGTTGAACTACCCATTCTCTCTTCTTTAGTTTGCTTTGATTTAATTGCTCCACTCAACGTAAAACATCTAAAAGAAGGAATTTTTACGCTTTCTCTCTTGAGAAAAATTGGCTCCACAGTTTTAGCAATGAACTTTAATAAAAGATACCAAGAAGTGTTAAGACTAGCTGAGTTTGGAACAAAAAGTATTATTCAAATAGAAAAAGAAGAATTCAATACTGATTCTGTTGAAATTGGGATTCGTGTTTTTAAAACTTGGAACATGCCGCCAGAATATATGGAAATTGTTAAAAACCAAAATTTTTCTATTGAAGAACTCAAAAATGTTAGTGATTACGACAGAGTAACAAGAGTAGGAGAAATTATAGGCAAAAAACTACTTAGCACACTTATCCCACCTGAAGAAGAAGAGCTTTATAAAGCAATTTTTGAATACTACAAGGCCCCTCCAGAATTGATGGAAGTATTTGGAGAGGATTATTATGACAATATTAAATCCCATCCTTATTTCATGTAGCTTTTTTGTATTTGTTGTTCATTCTATACTTTCGCAAACAACAAATAAGACGTATAAGATAATTCCTCTTCCAAGTTCAATCAATACAAATTTTAATGAATTTGGTCCAAGTCTTACTGCTGATGGAAATACTTTATATTTTTATTCAAAGAGGAATTCTATCACAAATACTGATATTTTCAAAACAACTAAAGTCAATGGAGCTTGGACTACTCCTGTTGAAGTGAAGGAATTGAATTCACCCTATGATGATCAAAGTCCTTTTGTATATGGAAATGAACAATTTATAGTTTTTTCATCCAATCGAGATGGTTCCATTGAGTTTCGAGTTCCTCAAGGGATTGGAGTTTCTAGGGACCTTTATTATTCTGAAAAAATTCAAGGAAAGTGGACTACCCCTATGCCATTATCGGAAAATATAAACACTGAACAAATGGAAGAAAATCCCTTTGTATATGGAGATTATCTTCTGTTTACTCGTTATCCCTTTGGAAATCCAAGTCTTGCAAAAATTTATACTTCGCGCCTAACGTCTAGAGACATTTATCCTGCACAAGAACTTCCAGAACCTATTAATATAAAAGGAACTTCTACCATCTCTGCTACTATTTCTCCGAATGGGGACTATATTTATTTCGCTTCCAATCGAGCAGGAGGATATGGAGGGTATGACATATATCGAGCTAGAATTTATGAAGATGGAAGTTTTGGAGAGGCAGAAAACTTAGGACCTGAAATCAACACATCCTCTGACGAAGCCTATATGATCATTCATCCTTTAGATAAAACATTCTATTTTTGCAGAAGAAAATTCGAAGGTACAAAAGACTATGATATTTATACGGCAATAAAACTTAAAACAGAAGAAGAACTTTATGAGGACCGTAAAGCTCAACATTTAGAATCTTCAGAACCTCAAAATAAACTACAAGAAATAAAACCGATCCCAGAAATTCCTCCTAAAAAAGATGATATTTTTGCACATAACGAATCTCTTAAAAAGAATAACAAACATAAAAACGAACAGGATACAATCACACCATCTAAAACAATTACTTCAAAAGAAAAAGAACTAGAAGAAATTCCCAAAGCATTAAAAGAAAAGAAAAAACTTACCTTAAGAAGTATCAACTTTGCTATAAACTCTAGTGAACTTTTACCAGAATCCCTTCCTGTATTAGATAAATTAGCAGAATTTTTAAACTTAGAAAAAAATTTAAAAATCAAAATTACAGGACATACGGATTTAACAGGAGATTCTTCACTCAACGTCCAACTTTCCTGGGATAGAGCTGAATCCGTCAAAAAATATTTAATGAATAAAGGAATTGATCCGAAACGTATTTTAACAGATGGGAAAGGTTCTACGCAACCAATCATTAAAGATACTAAACCCGAATCAAATAAAATCAATCGTAGAACAGAATTTGAAATTATAGAATAAAAATCTTGCATTTTTTATAGCACAAACAACTATCATTTAAATTATGTTAGATGCAGTTATATTTGCTGGTCTTTTACTGTTTTTATATCTTTGGAATATATACAGGGATAGGAAAGTAACTACAGAGATTGCCTATCTTTTAGCCAATCGCAGTACAGGGATCTTCGCTTTGGTTTGTACCTTAGTTATGACAGAATTCAATCCATCTACTTTAGTTGCTTTTTCGCAAGTGGGATACATAGCTGGCATATGGGGACTTGCATTGCCCTCTGTTTTTTTATTTGGACTTCTCTTTTATACGTTTACCGTTGCAGAAAAATGGAAAGCACTCAACGTTTCTAGTGTAGCAGAACTTTTTACTTTACGTTATCATCCTTGGCTTGGAAAAATGGCAAGTCTTTTTTTACTTTTAGCTATGCTTGGATTTACTGCAAACTATATAAAGTCTTTACAAATCTTATTTAATCCTATCTTTAATTTAAATGAAAAACTACTTAGTTTACTCATTACTTTTGTTGTAGTTTTAATCACTTGGAGAGGAGGACTTTTTTCTATCATAAGAACAGATGTGTATGGATTTTTAGGAACTCTTTTTTTTATTGGAATGCTTTATTTTTTTACCAAGAGAGGGAACTCAGAACTGAATCCAATCCAAACTATTTCTATTCAAGAAGGACAAAAAGTTTTACCAATCCCTTTTATATTTTCCTTGATTATTTTGACAATGTTTACTTATATTGCCGCCCCTTGGTATGGTCAAAAAATTTTTTCAGCCCTTAATAAGAGAGTAGCATTTTATTCTGTAGGCTTAGCTTCTGTTTTAGTGTTTTTGCTTTATTCTTTTCCTGTGCTTTCTGTTTATAATCTTAAACTTATGAATTTTCCTCTTGAAGGAACTGATGCCGGAATTTCAACTATAGTTCATAAATTTTTTCCATTTGGATTTAAAGGATTTGCTTACTTAGTTTTGTTTTTAGCGGGAGTGACTACATTAGGTGGTGTATGGAGTGCTATGAGTACAATGGTAATTGTAGATTTTTTAGAAAAAGATATTTCAGAAACTAAGGAAACTTTTAGAGGAAAAAGCATTACTGTTGTTCTCGCTAGTTTAAGCTATTTAATTTCTATTACTTTTATAGATAAACTTTTAGATAAACTTATTTTAGCTAACATTCCAGTAGCCAGTTTGTCTTTTGGACTTTTAGCTGCCTTCTATTGGAAAAAAGCTAATACACTTTCGGTCATAATAAGTGCTTTGGTAGGATTTACTTGGGGGAGTTTTTGTTATATCTATTTTGGAGAACAAGGAATGTATACTTGGTATTGGGCAGTGTATGGGATTCCAGTTATTTTTGGAGTTGGAATTTTTATAAGTTATATTTTTCCTCAAAAAGAGTGGGAAAAAGAAAAAATTGAAAAATTTTATGAAAGATTGAAACTTTAATTCTTTCGTAGCTTATACCCCGAAAAATGCAAAACTTCTCCTTCAAAAGTTTTTTCCCAAACCAAAGCAAGTCCCGAATTTCGTCCAAGTCCTTCTGTATATCCTAAATTTTCAGAAAAAATATCTACACAAATTGTAAAAGGGATAGTTTTTATCAAGTCAATTTTATAACTAAGGTAAATCAACTCATCTGAACTATTATAACTAATTTCAAAATCTTTTAGAAAACTCTTATTTGTTGCATTAAGAATTTTATACTTTCCCACTCTATCTTTCCATATTTTTGGAACTTGTTTTTTTTCTTTTTCTTGTCCATACAATAAAATAAATTTATCTAAAATAGTAAGTGCAAAAAATTTTTTATTTTGTTTGTCTTTATTAAATTTTACTCTATAGTTTTGAATAGCATCTATATTCATAGGAATGAGTTCAAAAAAGAAACGAACTTTATAAAGAAATTCATTTTCAGATTCGGGAATAAAAACTACATTTTGATTCGTTTTTAAATAATTTTGTTTGGCTTCTAAATTTAGCCATCCTGAAGAAGTAAGATAATTTCCTGCCCAATTTTGCCAATTTTTAGAAAAAGGCTTTTTAAAATTGGCTACTTTTACAAAAGGTTTGTTTCCAGTTTTTGCTTCAAAAAATTTTGATAAAATTTCTTTTCCTAAATTCTCCAATAAACTAGCAGATGAAAAAGTATTTGTAAGTAAAACAATACCTTGGTTTTGATTTGGGTTTACTCCAATATAGGCATGAAAAGGAGGAACATCTCCTCCATGTCCATATAAATGCATGTTATCGTAAACGTTATGTGCAATCCAAAAAGGAAGAGCTATTTTAAAATCAAAGTCGTACGAAGATGCCTTTTGAATTTGAAACATTTCTTGTATTGTCTTTGTTTGGAATATAGTCTTTCCTTGAAATTTTCCTTTATTAGCCAAAAATTTTACAAAGTTTTGCATATCTTTTATATTTGAATGGATAGATCCTGCAGGTAAGTCTCGTATATACATTGGTTCTATTTCTTTAGAACCATAAAATCCTTTTGAAAAATCCTGTTCATTTTCTTTGTAATAATAAGATGTATCGTGCATCTTTAGAGGAATAAAAAGTTTTTCTTTAGCGTATTCTTCAATTGTTTTATTGCTTATTTTTTCTATAAGAATTCCAAGTAAGCTATAACCTAAATTAGAATAGGACATTACTTTTCCCGGAGTATCTGCCATGTAGATTTCTTTATCAAGTAAAGTATGATAAAAATTTGTTTTAGAAAGAACAACATTTTTGTCGTTTACGAAACTAGAAAATTCATCCGATGGAAGCCCACTATGATGATATAAAATTTGTCGAATTGTTGGAGGGGGATCCTTTTTATTTCTTGGAATTAGTTTTAAATTTTTTAGGTAAAGTGTAATAGGTTTATCTAGAAAAATTTTCCCTTCTTCTACAAGTTTTAGAATCAAAAGAGCAGTAAAAACTTTTGAAACAGAACCAAGATAAAACTTTTTGTTTAAATCTAGTTTTTGTTTAGCTGAAGCTTTACCAATAGTTTTCACAAGTAGAGTTTCATTTTCATTTGTAACTGCAAAAGCAAGACCCTGTAACTTAGATTCCTCAAAAATTTTTTCTGCTATCCAAATGGCTCTTTGAATAGGATAAGAATAATCTCCCAAAACAAATGGGGAAGGTTTCTTGGGCTCTGGCTTTTGTGTACTGAGACAATCACTTAAAAAGAATAAAAGACAAATAAGGACG
>CALDSP010000035.1 GCA_937924465.1 uncultured Leptospiraceae bacterium | reverse complement strand
GGAGATATTCCTTAACTTTATTTCTATGCAGTTTTAAAAGTACAAACCCAGAACTTGTCTGCAATTGTTTGTAATGTTCTAAATCTTCAGAAATAAATTTATGTTGAAAAAGCAAAAAGGGTTTGAGAGCTTTAAAAATTTCTTTCTCAACTTTCCCATCCAAGTAGCCGCTTGCTTTCTCCGGTGTAAATCCAAAACGAATTCCTTTGGAATCAATAAGTAAACTCAAAAATCTTTCTGCATACATACTTGCTTTAAATAGAGGACTACTTTCCGGATTTTCTTTTCGGTATTTAGATTTTCTTTCTATATAACGTAGCTCCAACTCTTCTGGTAAAAGACTTTCCAACCATTCACCCGTGACTTGGGCTTCATCAGGGATGAGAGGAGAACGTAAATTGTATTTGCCCGGTATTGTAGATTGGATGAGTCCTTGGGCAAACACCATTGTGGCATCAATAATATGGCTGGACTCTTTTTGTTTCTCTTCTTTCTTGTAAGCTGGATTGGTTTCACTGAGTTTTTCTCGAAGTGATTTTAAAGCAAAATCATCATCAGAGGTAGAAAGAAAATGAGAGGTAATTTTTAACTCTTGCAAATTAGGAAATTCTTTTTTGATTTTTTGACTTAGTTCTTGGCGAAGTCTTTTAAAAAACCAAGCTTGTGTTCCATTGACTAAAGCCTTAGAGTGCATAGAAAGAAAAGGCATTACTTCTTCTCTTAGCTTTTTATCAAACAAAGCCATTTTAATAGCAATTCGCTCATTTGGTTCTAGCTTATCTGCAATAATATAGTTTCGTTTTTCTTTTCTATTGTCTTCTTTGATTTTTTGTAAAATTTCTTGAACTTTAGAGCGAACAACATTTCTGTCGTTTGTTTCAAAATGTGTTTTTAGAAATTTATCATGGATATTCTCCAAACTATAAAGCTGGTTTCCTTTCTTTTGATTGCCTTCTCTACTCACATAAAGTAAGTTGAGTTCTGAATTGTATACAGAACCAAAGCTCTCTATTGTGCTAGAACGCGGAATAATATGGTCAATTTCTCCATCCTTTCCGACTTGCTTACCTGTGTAAGCGCATATATTTTGTGAATCTGATTTAATTCTTTCTTCTTTGGTTTTGAGTCTATCTTCAAATTTTTTCTTTTGTTTTTCAAATTTGTCTTTGGCTTTCTTGCTGGATTTTTTTAAATTCAAAGCCTCTTCTGTAAAGGAAAATTTATTATTTTCTAGGAATACAGGAATTTCTAAACTTTGAATTTTTTTAGGGTCTAGATTTTCCTTCAATTGAATGAACTTTTGTTTAGCTATTTCTTTTGCAATTCGGGTTACAATTCGGTCTATTTGTCCATCAAAGGGTCTGCCTGTATCTCCTGAAAGTCTTACTCCTTTGTCGGCTGTTTCTCCTTGTAAAGGTGTAGTTTCTTCTCTTTGGCTTCTCCAAGCATTCTCCAATTGGCAAGCATGGCAAATTTTACTGAACCCTTTTTGCTCTGTTTCTAAAATATTATAAATTTGAGCTAAAGAGAAAGGATTTTGGTAAACTCGGATTTGCTCTTCATTATGACCCAAATATTCGGCTATGGTTTTTGAGATGAGCTGGACATTTTCGAATATCTTTTGTAATTTTTTTTCTTCCTCAGTTGGTTTAGAATCTTTTTTTACAGGTAATTTATCATTTGCATTTCTTGCTTGTGAAATTAATTTCCATTTCGTTTTTTCATATTCTGCACTGAAGAGATTCCCGTATTGTTTTCTTTCTTTCTCAATATTTTCACAGAGACTCTTTATCGTTGAATTCCTAGAAATCTTTTTATTCCAAACTTTCGCTTTAAAGTCTTCTAAGGAAAAATTTTGGCTATCAGAGATTCTAAGAATTTGCTTTACATTTACTTCTTGGGTTTTGTTTTTGTGCTTGGTCTTAGAGTTACATTTACTAAGTAAAGAAGTTTCTTCTTCCCAAAGTCCTTTGCGAGCATCTTCTGTGTCTTGGTAAATTCTCTCGGCAATATTTAAAAGAATTTCTTTTTCTTCTGCATTTATTTCTGCTGCGCGAAAATTTTCTTCACTGCTTTGGTATAATTTGAGTTTTTTTGTGTTACCAAAAAATTTTTCTGGTGTTTGTCCATTTGCATTTTGCTTATATTCCACATGCCAACGGAGTTTATAAAGATCTAAAGCAATGCTGGTTTCCAAGATTCTTTGAAACAGGATAGAATCCTTATCAAAAGGGACTAGAGAAAGATCTTTTTTAGCTCCTTGCAAAGACCTTTGTAATTCTCTATAAACTTTATCTAAATTCTCTGGATCGTAAAAATCTAAGATTTTGTAATTTTCCGTCTCGTCCTTTTGTTTTCCTAATTTTTTTACAATTTCTCTCCAGCCCGGAAATTGCTTATCCAATTTCTTTGCATTTAGTAATAGACTTTGGCAAGTAGGAATATGACGATTGTTCTGATCTTCACAAGGGGGAATACTAGTGCTAGGATGATTATTTAGAAACAATTCTAAGATAGATTTTTCTTCTTGTTCTAATTGTTTTAAAAGCTCCAATTGATTGGTTTTTTCTTCGGAGTCTCTTTTAGTATGCCAAGCTTTTAAGTAACGAATATAAAACTTTTTTAATCTCTTTTTGTCCCAATAGTCATTTCCATTTCGCATAGTTTTATCATTAAAATATTTCCTAAGTAATCGGAGTTGAATATTAGAGATATGACCTAGGATATGAAAAAATTCTTCTTGAGAAATTTTTTTCTTTGCTGAATCAAGTAAGGTATTAAGTTCACTAGAATTTTGGATGTCTGCTTTAATTTCTTCCAAATAAACTTTTCTGTGTTTGTTTCCCTGTTCTACTTCTTTGATGAGAGCTTCTGTAATTTTCTTAATTATTTTAGAAAATGCTTGTATGTCTTTTTTTTCGTATGTGTCTTTATATTCTTCAAAAAAATTATCATCTCCTTCCTTGTAATCAAATTCGTTTAACTTTTTCCAAAAAGCAATTGCCTCCGTTTTTTCTCCGTTTGCCTTTTCTCGAATAAAGTCCAATACATCTATGTTGCAATTTTTGAACTCATCTGGAAATAGAAATTGCATGTATTCTAAAGGAATATTTGTGGTTTCTTCGTCTATTTCTTCTTGTAAGAAAGTAAACCCACGTCTGTTTAAAAGTCCACGAATGAATTTCCAAACAGAAGTATCTTCTTCTTTGAGTCCGTACTCCTTTTCCAAAATCAAAAAGAAAAGTCGTTTGGCTAGTTTTCTTCTGGCTTGGCTTCGCATTCTGTGCCTGTTGGAACGCCTTTCTTTTAAAGAAAAAGTAAAATTAGCAGGATCAAGTACCAAAGTGAGACCTTTCTTGGAAATTGGTTCTTCGCCTTTTCTATAATGAGTAAAAAAAACGCCTGTGTTTTGGGCTCCTAAATCAACGGCAATAGGTGATATAATTTCCATAATTGTTTCCTCTATAGTATATAATTTCCATCGAATAATTGTTATATTAGAAAAGTCAAGTTAAAGTATTTCAAAATAAACATTTAATTTTTAATTTTATAAAACATTATTCCTAAATTTAGAAAATTAAGTTAAAATATTAAAAATAAAATTATTTAAAAAGTGTTCGATCGATTCAATTTTTAAATTTTTATAAATTCTGTTCCTACTACAAAGAAAAAGTTTGTTTTTATATTTTATGGGATAAAAAATCTTGCTAAACAAGGAAGTTATAAAACGTTAAGGTTTAAGAAATTAAAAATTTAACTGTTTGATAAATCAAATTTAAAAAGGATTTTATGCACAAACATTCCACTTCTCTTTTTTCTTTGTTTCATTCTATTATTCAAAATAAAAACTTAATTTGGCAAATGACAAAACGAAATGTAATTGGCAAATATAGAGGCTCCCTGTTTGGTTTGCTTTGGTCTTTTTTAAATCCTTTGATTATGCTTGCTGTTTATACTTTTGCCTTTAGTGTAGTGTTCCAAGCAAAATGGGGAATAGAAAATGAGAGTCATCTTGATTTTGCTTTAATTCTTTTTGCTAGTTTTAGTATATTCAATTTGTTCGGAGATTTAATTAAAGAGTCTCCTGGACTGATTTTAGCTAATCCCAACTATGTCAAGAAAGTAATTTTTCCTTTAGAAATTCTTCCCATTATTAGTCTTTTATCTGTGTGTTTTCATACTGGAGTTAGTCTAATAATTTTTTTTATTCTTTTTGGAGTTACCCATTTTTTTCTTCCTTGGACTTTGATTTTTCTTCCTGTAATTATCGTTCCCTTGCTTTTGCTCTCTTTAGGAATCTCTTATTTTCTTGCTTCTTTAGGTGTTTATTTAAGAGATATTGGACATTTAATAGGACATTTAGTTACTATCTTACTTTTTACAAGTCCAGTATTTTTTTCTATGGATAAAATTCCTAAAAGTTTTCAGAAATTTATGATTTTGAACCCCATAGCTTTTTTGCTAGAGGCTTCTAGAAGTGTTATGATCTTTGGGAAACCACCAAATTGGACAGTGATTTTTATTTATTTTATAGTTGGTTTTTTATCTTTATTTTTTGGTTTTTGGTGGTTTCAAAAAACAAGAAAAGGCTTTGCCGATGTATTATAACACAACAATAAAAACTTAGAGTTTGATACAAATTAAGTATGAGAAATTTTTAATAAATCCTCTGGAGTGTTTAAAAGGATACTAGCTCCTAGACTTGTCACGTGACGTATGAATTCTTTTTTTTCTGAATGACTTTTACACCAAAGCACTCCTGCAAATTCAATATTTGCAGAAAGTGAGGCATATGCGTCTACGATTGAATCTCCAACATACATAACTTCTTCCGGAAAAATCTGTAGATTTTGAAGAGCTTTTAATAAGCCTTCTGAACTTGGTTTAGGTTTCGTTACATCATCATCACATACTATAACATCCCAATGATTAAAAGGAATATACTTGGACGTTACGTGAAAAGCTCTCTTGCTTTTTCCTGTAACAATCCCTAGTTTAATTTTCTGGTTATGTAAATTTTCCAAGCACTGAGTGACTTTAGGATAAACACCTTCGAAAAGTCCTTCGTGAAATTCAGTATAAAACTTTAAAAAAAGTTCATACCCCTCTTGCCAGTTTTCTTTTAAAACAAATTGAAATAAACGAGTTTCACTAGCAGGTTTCCAAGATCGAAGTTCTTCTAAACTCACCTCTCGGTTGAGAATAGTCTTAAAAGTAGCAAGATAAGAATGAACGTAAAGTTTCCAAGTATCCACAAGGGTTCCATCCATATCAAACAAGATTGCTTTCAAATTCACCCTTGTGGAAATAAATTTATTCTGCTGCACTAAGTGAACTAAGATACTCTTTGTTCATTCGAGCAATGAATCCAACAGAGATTTCTTTTGGGCAAGCCGCTTCACATTCATATTGGTTTGTACAGTTTCCAAACCCTGCCTCATCCATAGCTGCAAGCATTTTTTGGACTCTCTCTTTTCTTTCTACTTGTCCTTGAGGAAGCAAAGAAAGTTGAGAAACCTTAGCTGCCACAAAAAGCATAGCAGAAGCGTTTTTACAAGCTGCAACACAAGCTCCACACCCAATACAAGTCGCAGCGTCCATTGCTAAATCTGCAACTTTCTTGGGAATTGGAATAGCGTTTGCATCGGGAGCTCCTCCCGTATTTACGGAAATAAATCCTCCAGCCTGCATGATTCTATCAAAAGCAGAACGATCTACAACCAAATCTTTTATAACAGGGAAAGGAGCTGCCCTCCATGGTTCAATGACTATGGTATCTCCAGACTTAAAATTGTGTAAATGAAGTTGGCAGGTAGTCGTACCTTTTAAGTGTCCATGGGGAATTCCATTGATAACCATAGAACACATTCCACAAATCCCTTCTCTACAGTCATGATCAAATGCAATTGGCTCTTTTCCTTGTTCTTCCAATCTTTCATTCACAATATCTAACATTTCTAGAAAAGAAGCATGTACACTAATATTAGGTGCATCAATGTTTTCAAAATGTCCTTTATCATTTGGACCACTTTGTCTCCAAACTTTGAGTTTTAAATGTAGTACGTCTCCCATTATTTGTAGCTCCTTTGTGTAAGTTTTACATATTCAAAAGTAAGAGGCTCTTTGATTTCAGTTGGTTTTTTTCCATCTCCATTATACTGCCAAGCTGAAACATAACAAAATTTCTCATCGTTTCTTTTTGCTTCCCCATCTTCTGTTTGATATTCTGTTCGAAAATGTCCCCCACAAGACTCTTCTCGATTCAAGGCGTCAATACACATAAGCTCTGCGAACTCTAGAAAATCAGCAACTCGACCTGCTTTTTCTAAAGATTGATTGAGTCCATCCTCTGAACCCAAAACCTTGACATTTTTCCAAAATTCTTCTCGAATCTCTGGAATTTTTTTGAGAGCATACTGTAAGCCTTCCTTGTTTCTTGCCATTCCACAGTAATCCCACATAATTTTTCCTAATTCTTTGTGAAAAGAATCCACTGTGCGAGAACCATTGATAGTAAGAAATTTCTTGGTACGGGTTTGGATATCCTCTAATGCTTTTTTAAATTCGGAATGTTCGGTTGTAACATTCATTTTTCCATAACTAGCAAAATAATGTCCTATAGTATAAGGTAAAATAAAATATCCATCTGCAAGTCCTTGCATAAGAGCAGAGGCTCCTAAACGATTTGCGCCATGATCAGAAAAATTTGCTTCTCCAATCACATGAAGTCCCGGAACATTGCTCATTAAATTATAGTCTACCCAAAGCCCACCCATAGTATAGTGAACAGCAGGATAAATTCTCATGGGTACTTTGTAAGGACTTTCGTTGGTAATTCTTTCGTACATCTCAAAAAGGTTACCGTATCGATCTCGAATGACATCCTCTCCTAAACGTTTGATAGCATCGGAAAAATCCAAATACACTCCCAGTCCACCTGGTCCAACTCCCCTACCTTCGTCACAGACCTCTTTAGCACTACGAGAAGAAATGTCACGAGGAGCTAAGTTTCCATAAGAAGGATATTTTCTTTCTAAGTAGTAATCTCTTTCGTCTTCCGGGATTTCGTGAGGAGGACGAGTATCTCCTTTCTTTTTTGGTACCCAAATGCGTCCGTCGTTTCGCAGAGACTCACTCATTAAAGTAAGTTTAGATTGATAATCTCCCGAAACTGGAATACAAGTTGGATGAATTTGGGTAAAACAGGGATTTCCAAAAAGAGCACCTTTTTTGTAAGCTCTATAAGTAGCTGTTACATTACAACCCATCGCATTAGTAGACAAAAAGAAAACATTTCCATAACCACCTGTAGCAAGAACAACAGCATCTGCCGCATGAGCTTCAATTTTTCCTGTAATTAAATTGCGCGTAACGATCCCTTTTGCATGTCCATCTATAATGACTAAGTCTAGCATTTCTGTACGTGGATACATTTCTACATTTCCAAGTCCAATTTGACGAGAGAGTGCAGAATAAGCCCCAAGTAACAATTGTTGGCCTGTTTGTCCTTTGGCATAAAAAGTACGAGATACTTGTGCCCCACCAAAAGAACGATTGGCGAGTAGTCCGCCATATTCTCTGGCAAAAGGAACACCCTGAGCCACACATTGATCAATGATATTCACACTCACTTCTGCCAAACGATACACATTTGCCTCTCTGGCGCGAAAGTCTCCCCCTTTTACAGTATCGTAAAATAAGCGGTAAACACTGTCTCCATCATTTTGATAATTTTTGGCAGCATTGATCCCACCTTGTGCTGCAATGCTATGAGCGCGACGGGGAGAATCTTGAAAACAAAAAGTCTTTACTTTATATCCAAGTTCTGCTAAACTTGCAGATGCAGAGGCACCCGCAAGGCCTGTACCTACAACAATCACAGAAAATTTTCTTTTGTTAGCAGGATTGACTAACTTGAGTTCAAACTTATGCTTTTCCCATTTTGTTTCAATGGGACCGGAAGGAATTTTAGAGTCTAGTTTCATAATGTACCTCTATTGAATAACTTTAAAAAAAATAGCAATAGGAACAGATGCATAGCCTATGAATAAGAAGGCAGAAAGAGCTTGGCTTGTAAGTTTCACTTTTTTATCAATCTTGGGATGATTCAAACCCAAGGTTTGAAGCACACTAAAAATTCCATGACTTAAATGAAAACATAAAAGTCCAACAGCAACAAGGTAAGAAACTAAAAGAAGAGGAGTTTGAAATGCAGAAATCATCATCGCATATACATTCACTCTACCTTGAGAATCCGTCATATTTGCATACTCAGGGTGCGTTACGTGCATAGTAAAATGTAAAAGATGATAAATTACAAAAGTAACAATAATAATCCCACTTACTATCATAGTACGAGAAGCTAGAGAAGCAACTTGTGTTTTTTGATTATAATATGGAACAGGTCTAGCTTTTCGATTTTCTACTGTAACTTGAATAGTGTATTTAATATGAATCACAAATAAGGCAAGAAGTGCAAGCCGAATGATCCAAAGAAGAGGACCTAAGTCTTTTAACATTTTTGCATAGGAATTGTATTTGTCAGCGCCTGCAAACATTTGTAAATGTCCAAGCATGTGTCCAAAGACAAAACCAATTAAAAAAATTCCCGTTATAGCAATAATAATTTTTTTGCCAACAGAGGTTTGGAAAATTCCCTTTGGTTGAATTTTACTAGCTGGAGGTTTGGCTAGAGCATTCATTCAGTTTCTCTCCTATTTTAAAATGATGTTCAATTTGCAATATAATTTTTTTGGGTTCAAAGCAAAAGTATTTTTTTATGAGGTCGTTTGTTTTTGTCTAAGTAAAAGTCTTCATCATTTATAATTAAAACATAAAAAAATCTTCTAGACAAATTTATAAAGTCTTATTAAAGTTTTAATAATCTAAAAAGAAACATAAATATAAAATAAAATTACTCTTCTTATGAAAACTTTCTAAGTGAATATGTTTAATGCTTTTTTGAAACTTCTTCTAGTGAATTCCAAACTATTTGAATTTATAATCTTATTCTCTTTTACTACCTCTCTCTTTTCACAAAATGGAACTCAAAGAGCTATAGTACCTTTTTTCACTGATGATAAAAAAAATCTTATACAAACATACATTTCCGATCAACTCAACAATACTGGAATTGTTGGGGCAAGTTATATTTTAGTAGAGGGAAGTGAAATTATTCAAAAGAATTCTCTTAATCTTTTAGGATACTCTCCCCTAGAAA
>CALDSP010000034.1 GCA_937924465.1 uncultured Leptospiraceae bacterium | reverse complement strand
AAAAAACCTATCGTAAAAAACTCTTAGACATCCCATCAAATATTCTAGAATAAGGAGATAGAATGAAAACTAAAACTAACCCTAAAAAAAACCAAACTTTTTTTAAAGAAGTCAATGACTTTAATTCTATTTCAAAGATTTCTCCTCCTCTCACTAGACTGGAAGAAACTCGAAAAATAGCCCAAGCCTTTCATGAAAAAATTCGTAACAAAGAAAAAGTCCTGTTTTACAAAAGTTTTGATTTAATTAGGGTACCATACCCTGTAAGGTATGGGCTTTTAAACGCGGCAAAAGTAATTAGTCCCTATTTGCATATTCTAAATAGACTTTTTGTGGTTCAGTTTCTACAAGAAGGAGAACTCAAGACTTTACTCTTCTCACCTTCAGATATTGAGGGAAATGCAGAAACTCCTTTCTTTAAAAGGCTTGCAGATTCTTTTGGTTTTGCTAAAGAGTTTGGAAAAAAATTTATGGCTCCAGTAATTCGTTCAGTAGAAATAGCGCTTTCTGAAATTGGACTCTCTCCCGAAAAAGTTGACTATATTTCTTATGATCATCTACACACGCAGGATCTTCGAAAATGGTTAGGCACAAAAGAAAGGGCAGCTTACTTTCCTAATGCTAAACTTTTAGTTATGAAAGAAGAATGGGAAGCTGTTCAGGGACTTCTCCCTACGCAAGCGGATTGGTATTGTCCTAATGGAATCAATGGAATTGATTTAGAGAAAGTGATTATCTTAGAAAATTCCATCCAACTTGGAGATGGGGTTTATTTCTTAAAAACTCCGGGTCATACTATGGGGAACCACTCTTTGGTTGTTCATACTGAGGAAGGAGTTTTTGTTACTTCCGAAAACGGAGTAGGTGCCGATAACTACTCTCCTATGAACTCTAAAATTACGGGCGTACGAGAATATGCAAAGCAAACAGGTTGCGAAGTAATTATGAACGGAAACACTTTAGAAGCTGGTCTGGAACAGTATATCTCAATGGTTATGGAAAAAGAAGTAGCAGGGAAATCATCTAAAAACCCAGACTTTTATAATGTAGCCACTTCTTCAGAAATGACAAGCTATTGGGCATTTCCCGGAATCCGTCCTACATTTTATTTTGGAGAAATGAGTTTTGGGACGTTACGTGCTTAATATGTTATAAAATTTTAAACCTTTTGAAAAAGAACAATTCGATTGGAATTAGTTCCGTGTTGGTTATTTTTGATCCCCCATATGTTTGCAGTCTTTGTAAAGTTTTGTTTGTTTATAAAAATGCCCTTACATTCAAATCCCGATTTGAGTCCAATTTTTAATATACTTTCTTCTAGTTTTAACTTTCCTTTCTTCACTTCTCCTACTTCAAAAGCAACGTATCCTTGTTTTTTCGTAATTCTATACAATTCTAAAAATACTTGAAACATTTTCTTTTCCCAAATCAAAAGGCTATTTGTTTTAGTTATATTTTTTTGAATCTCATCTAGAGGAAGATGATTAAACCAACAACGTAACCAATTATCTTTTCCATAGTCCACTACATCTAAAAAAGGTGGAGAAGTCACAGTTAATTGAATAGACTCATCTTGGATTTCTTTTGTATTGCTTGCATCTTTATTTAACATGAAAAAAGTTTGAAAAGCTTGATAAAGTTGCTGTCTTTGTATTTCAGTTAAACTTTTCAGGAGTTGTTTACTTTTTTTGTAAATTAACTCTTTTGTGTTTTTATATTCGGGTTTATGATTTCGAATCGCATTAATTTTTATTTGTCTTTCTGGACTAGTTGCTTGGTTGGGAGGAAGAGTATATACAGAAAAAAATCCTTTTGAATGGCCTGTAAGTCTATTTGTAGCTACCATTTGAATCCAAAGATCAATACAATCTATTTCTTGACTATTCTGTTTATCAAATAAATATTTCCTCAAGTTTAAAATTTCTTGAATTGTCTTTGGATGATAAAACATGCCTAAATTTATCTCACTTTCTAATTTGTGACTATAATCAATTTTTTCTAAACGTAGCTGAATTTCTTGAATGTAAGGTGGATTGATTCTTGGTTGAATAAGAATTCTACTCAATGGATTTATATCATTTGCAATGATTTTTCTATTAAAAAAAGCTGCTTCTAGGATTGTAGTGCCTCTACCTGCGAAAGGATCATAAATTTTATCTCCTTCTTGAGAGAATCTTTCAATAAAGAATCTAGGAAGCTGTGGTTTAAAACAAGCTCTATAAGAAATTTCATGAAGAGAGTGAGCCTGTCTTTGTTTTGAAGTCCAAAACTCTCCGATATATATTGGAATTGATTTTCCATTCCAATTCAGATTTTCGAAGGTATATTCTGTTTCTAAATTTAAAACTTTTTCCAAATTTTTAACATAAAAATCTAATACCATAACTTTCTCTATAGTAAGAACTTTTAAATTGATTAGAATTCAATTTTTTATTTCTTTTCAAGAGCTCCTTCCCGTTGGGCACAGGCTCAACTCTGTTACAAATAAACTCTTAACTCTCAACTGATCATTCAATCAAAAAACTTAAATTCAAACTATCCTTAGAATTGAAAAATATATACTACTCGGCTATAAATTTTTCTATATACTCAAAAATTTTATCGAAAAAGTTTGTAGTAACAACAACAGCTTTTTGTTCAGGTTGGGCTCTTTTTAGTCTAAATTTACTTGAGAAAGTTAGAGTTTTGATAAATTTAGT
>CALDSP010000033.1 GCA_937924465.1 uncultured Leptospiraceae bacterium | reverse complement strand
AAAATTCCAAATAAACTAGGATATTCTCTCTTGATTACATTTTTAAAGGAAAAGGTAATACTAGGAGAGTGGTAATCGGAAAAATTAGGAATAATTGCAGGTGTACGATTAGCCCATTGTAAATACTTCTGCCCAAATTTTTGACGTAAAAACTGTTCTTCTGTAAACATAATTCTTTCATAATAAAGCCAATAGAACAAAGTAAAAATAAGAGTATAAGATAAACTTCTTAAAAAAAGAACAATTCCTAGAAACATAAAAAAATTCCCAACATACAAAGGATGCCTAACTAAGGAATAAATTCCTGTTTGATTTACTACGTCTGCAACTTGCTTTTTTGTATTTCTTCCAGATGTCATAGAAGGTACAAAACCAATAGTAAAACACCTAATAAAAAGTCCAAAAAAACTCACTAGTAAACAAAATCCTCCATACACAAGGTGATATTTGTACTCGTTGTTTGGATAAGTATGGCTTGGTAAATAAAATAAAGATAAAAGAATAATCAAACCCGGAATATAAGAACGCCAACGAAAAAGAAAACTACCTTGTCTTTCAAATTCTTCCACTAATGCCATTTTGTATTTTTGCTCCTAAATTTTGCTTGTCCTATTTCACAACTTTATAAACTTATATCTATGTCAAGTGAATCCTTTATAAAGCCAAAACACAACTATCCATTTTTATGGTTTTTAGATGTATCAGCAAATCTATTACTTAAAATGATTCATAACATTACGGATGTAGTGATAGCTCCTAAAGATATTAAGCTATTAAAAAGTCTCAAAGATAAAAGACTCATTTATTTTTCTAATCATCCAAGTACAAAAGAACCCCCCATTGCTTTTGTGGTGAGTAAATATACTTACTCTCGTTTTTATTATATGGCCTCTAGAGAGGTCTTCGATTGGGGATATGGATTTGTAGGAAATGTAATCCAAGCAGTAGGAGCATATTCCATTATAGCAGGTACTTCAGATAGAGAATCTTTAAAGATGACACGTTCTATTCTTGCAAGTCCGGCTGGAAAATTAGTACTCTTTCCAGAAGGTGAGCCAACAGGTGCAGAAAATGATAACTTACTTCCATTTCAGCCCGGTATTATTCAACTTGCTTTTTGGGGTTTTGAAGATGCTTTAAAACAAGATCCAAATGCTGAAATCTACATTTTACCTGCCTTCATAAAATATAGAGTAGATTCAGAAATTTCTGAAGTTCGTACTGACGTAGATAAATCCTTAGAAAATCTAGAAACAAAATTTCATCTTACAAAGAAAGGAAAAACAGTAGAGGAAAGGCTTCTATCAATTGCCACTGCTGTTATAGAAAAAAACGAAAAACAATTTGGTTTCCAAAGTGATCCAACTCAATCTTTTGACTACAGAATAGGAAGACTTAGACATGCTATTTTAGATTATGTTGCAGATACTGTTGGTTTAAAAAAATACAATCGTGAAGGAAATGCAATTGAAAAACTGAGACAAATTTTAAGTGTTTTTGAACTTGTTCAAATCGGTTTTCCCGATCCAAAAAGTGAACTCCCTTCTCAAAAACAAGCCAAATGGGGAAGAGAACTTTGTCAAAAAGCCTATGATTTAATTAGCCTCCAGAGTAATTATATTTTGGAATTTCCTACCCCTGAAAGAATTTATGAATGGATTTACAGATTAGAAAGTGAGGTTTTTGGTTCTACAAAACCACGTCCACACAAAGCATTTGTAAACTTAGCTGAACCAATTCCTGTTTCTCAACTATATTCTGAATACAAATCTTCCAAAAACAAAAAAGAAGTCTTAGAAACAACAACCAAAAATCTTAGAAATATTTTGCAGGAACTTTTGAATGCAGAAATAAAAAAATCTTATCGATTATTTGTTGAAGATTACAGATTTTAACATGAATGATTCGCTTTTTACTCCCACTGTAGAATATCCTCTGCTTTGGTTGTTTGACTTTGTATACCCTTCTGTTGCAAAATTGACCCTGAATTTAGATGATATAGAAATTTTTGAGTACGACAGAAACAGACTTCGCAAATTACAATATGAGCGAGTTTTGTTTATAATCAATCATCCAACTACCATGGAAACTCCTATTTGTTATTATGTAGCCAACTGCATGGGAAGCCGCTTTAATTTCATAGCTTCCCGTGATGTGTTTGAATGGTTTGGTGGATTTGTAGGAGAACTTCTAAGGAAAATAGGAGCTTTCTCTATTTTGTCTGAATTAGATAGAGATGCTATTAAAACAGTTCGAAGTATCTTAGCAAAGGAAGGTGGAAAATTAGCTATATACCCTGAAGGAATGAAGAGTAACGAAAATGATAACTTACTCCCATTGGAACCACGAGCTATTCAAATAGGTTTTTTGGGTTTAGAAGATGCTTTAAAAAAAGATAGCAAAGCAGATATCACTGTAGTGACTTGTTTCGTAAAGTATGTCCTTACAGAACCCAAAGATAAACTGTTAAATCATATTGAATCTTCTCTAAAAGCTATTGAACAAAAACTACAAATTCACTGGGATGAGAAAAATTTACTAAAAAGATTTCTTTACGTTGGGCACAAAATATTAGAAAATACAGAAAAAGAATACAATCTAAAACCATCCCAAGAATCTATTGAATTTCGAATTGCACGAGTGAGAAATACTGCACTCAATAAAGCCGCGGAAAATCTGGGAATTCAACTTGATACAAGCATGGATTCTATTTCCAAAATGAGAGAACTTTTTTCTATTGTAGAATCTTATGAATTGAGATTTCTAAATCCCAAATACCCTAACCTAAAACCAAAAAATCTTATGCAAGCAAAACAAGACATGGAAAAAGCATATACATTTCTAGTAATTCGCCCAATTTATTTAATCAGTCGCCCTACAGCAGAAAGAATGGTTGAATGGCTTACTCGCTATGAAACTTTACTTTTTGGAAGTTCAAAATTTAGACCGCAAAAAGCAGTTCTGCAGTTTGCTCCATTTTTTGGTTTAAAAGAATATTATAATGATTACAAAAAAGATAAAAAAACTACAATCAAAATTATAAAAAATCGAATTCAAAATTATATGGAATCCATGCTTATTGAAGCGATTGGATTTACTTCTCCTATAATTGAACCTTTACAACCAAGTCTAAGTTTAAAAATACAAAATGTTTAGAGAAATTCTTTTATCAATCAATCCTGTTTTTCATACAGAGCAAGAAATTTTTAGAGAAATTTCCATTACCACCGAATTTCCAACTAGTGAAAAAAAATGGTCAAAAATAGAACCCGATCTTCAACAGATTATGGAAATTTTACAAGAAGAAAACCAATCCTTTAAAACAGAGAATTTTAAAACCAATTCAGTAAAGTTTATTAAAGGCGATGCAAATGGAAACTTTTACTTTGAAGTAAGCTCACCCATAAAACTACAAAAAACAAAAGAAATTGTCTTATATAAAAAACAAAAAAATACAATCTTAGAACTGAACTTCGAATTGGTTTCTATTGATCAAAACACAATTGTCTGCAAACCCCATTCTTTTTATAAATCTAACGAAAAGAGAAAGTATACAAGAACCTTAAATGAAGAAAATGAGATTTATGCAAAAGATTTTGAAGTTGCTCAACTCAAAAAAAACACAAGTGACTATCTTTCTTCTCATATATTTTCTATTTTTGAAAAAATACAAAAAGAATATAGGTTTACTCATCAAAATTTAGAATTATTTTATTTGTATAATTCTTCTGAACTGACATTAGAAGAAAAACTAGTTGCCTTAGAACAAAAACCTATTGTTTTCAAAATCATCAATGAAATAGAATCCTATCCCGGAAATTTTTTAGATATCAATGAATTTT
>CALDSP010000032.1 GCA_937924465.1 uncultured Leptospiraceae bacterium | reverse complement strand
TAACCTTTCCTTGCATTTCTAGAAAATTTTCTGTTCTGTTTCCTCGAACATCGTAATCTGGAAAAGAAAAAATAGGGTAAGTGAGGAGAATGAAAATAAATACACAAATACGCATATATTAAAAAAATCGGAAATTTTGAATTTTAAAAAAGGGTTTTTTTAGAAAAAACTGAGGATTATAATTTTTTTTCTGCATCTTCAATTATGAAATTTGCAATACGAACTAGTCTTCGCATAATCCCTTTGTTTTTCTTGTATTGAAAGTAGCAATCTAAAAGAGTCACAATATGAGGCTGGATTTGGTTTTGAGTTCTAGATGAGATTTTATAAGGAAATAAATCCTTATTTACAGAACTAGGACGAATATTGAGTTCATTCATGTGTCTAGCTAGTTCTCTAATAATGCCTTCTTCTGCTTTAAAATGAGTTTCATAAAGGGATTCAATTTTTAAAATAAAATCTGTAAGAGTTTTTTTGATTTTTGCTTCATCCTCTGTGGGTCTGCCTTTAGAGGTAAGTTTATTTATAGTGTCATATTTTTCAATAGCTTCTTCGTAAAATTGATTAATTTCCTCTTTTTCTGACTGAATGAATTTTAAAAGAGTGATAATTTTCATGAAAGAGTCGGGGAAAATTCTAGACCTGTCCATTTCAATTAAAATGGCATCTTTCAATTTTAAATCTTCAGGAATTTTGGCAATTGCCTCTTGAACAGAAGTTACAGAATCATTGATAGAAACAGAAGCAACTCGGGTAAGAGCTTCTACATAGGCTTTTTCTAGTTGTGTTTCTGCCATTTTATCTCCTATCTAATACAAGTATTTGGCGAATCGTTATAGGAGTAAAACTTTGGCTTTCAGAAATATTTTTTTTATCTCCTAATTTTGCAATCTTATCTATTACGTCTATTCCTCTTACTACTTCTCCAAATACAGTGTGCAAACCATCTAAGTGAGGAGTATCCACTTGATTAATAAAAAATTGAGAACCATTTGTATTAGGACCTGAATTTGCCATTGCAATTCTTCCTCTAGTAGATTTATGGCTTTTGAGAACTTCATTGTAACGGTATCCAATGCGGTGTAAAACTTCGATGATTGGCAATTTTTTTACCTTTTTATATTTTTCATCGAACTCTTGCATTCGGGATTCTAACTCTTCCCTTGATTTTGGTGCCATATTTCGAATTACCACTTCTTGAATATAACGATCATAAAATGGCACTTGCTCACCTGTTACTTTATCTAAACCAAGCCATACTGCGTTGATCTCATCTTCAAATTGGTAACCCGGTCCCCCTGTTCCATCTCCACGAGGACATCCACCTTGGATCATAAATCCCTCAATGATTCTATGAAAAGTAAGTCCATCGTAAAATCGTTTTTTTTGGAATTTTCCGTCAGGGGTAGGAGTTTCTTTCTCTCCTTGGGCTAGGTCAATAAAATTTTGAACTGTTTTGGGGGCGTCTCTATCAAAAAGTTCAAGTAAGATTTCTCCCTCACTGGTAATCATTGCGGCGTAGATAGCCGGTTTGCTAGGAAGTTCTTTATTATAAAGATCTTTTCCTTTTACTACAACCCGAAAACTTTCATAAGGTATGGGAGCATAAGTTCGTTTTAAAATTGGGTCTTCTTTGCAAAAAATAAAGTTGCTTATTATTAAAAGAAATAAAAAAAATCTCATGTTGTCTCCCAAATTTTATGTAAATTAGTTAGTGTTTTTTTGGCTACTTGGATTTGTTCCAATTGTCGATTTTTTGCAGTTCCTCCAAATACATCTTTTTTGTCAGCAGAATTTTCCAGTGAGATAGCTGTAAAATACTCTTCTGTAGCAAAAAAGGGAGAAATACTCGCTCTCTCTTCGTAGGTTAGATCAAAGAGAGTTTTTCCCTTTTGGACTGCAAGCCCTACTAAACTGCCTACTAGTTCATGTGCTTCTCGAAAAGGGACTTTATGCTGAAAAACCAAGTAGTCTGCTAGATCGGTGGCTGTGGCAAATCCTTTTTTAAGAGAGGCTTGCATTTTTTGAGGATGGAAAGAAAAATTTTTTATCACTTCAGAGATCCCTTCAATAGAAATTTGAATTTGTTCATTTGCATCAAAAAGAGGGATTTTGTCTTCTTGTAAGTCTCTATTATAAGCTAAGGGAAGTCCTTTTAATAAGACAAAAACATGTTGTAAATTTGCAAAGAGACGAGCAGACTTTCCACGAATCAGTTCTGCAATGTCGGGATTTTTTTTCTGAGGCATAATAGAAGATCCTGTAGTTAAAGAATCAGGTAGGGATATAAACCCAAATTCTACAGATGAAAAAAGAATAATTTCTTCACAAAGTCTAGAAAAATGCATTAAAAGTAAACTTCCAGCAAAAAGAAAATTTAAAATATGATCTCTTTGAGAAACTGCATCCATAGAATTTTCACTAAGTTTAGAAAAGTTTAGTTCTTTTTGCATGAGTTCGCGATTTATTTTATAATTTACACCGGCTAAGGCTCCAGAGCCAAGAACAAAACTGTCGTTCACACTAAAAGTAAAAAGAAATTGATTATAATCTCTTACAAAAGTCCAAAAATAAGAGAGAAGATAATGAGAGGCACGAATAGGTTGAGCTACTTGTAAATGAGTATAGCCCGGCATAATAATATCTATGCTTTGTTCTGCTTTAGTAAGTAAGATTTCCAATAAATCAAAAAGTTTTTTACAAATTAAAGAAATAGATTCACGAACATAAAGCCTTACGTCGAGTGCAATTTGATCATTACGAGATCGAGCTGTGTGAAGTTTCTTTCCTGTTTCGCCTATAATTTGAGTAAGCCTGTATTCGATATGCATATGAATATCTTCTAATTTAGGAGTAAACTCAAATTCATTGTTTTCAATTTCTTTTTGAATTTGTTCTAAACCTAAAATAATTTTTTGATATTCCTCTTCTGAAAGAATTCCTATATTTAGTAAATTTTTTGCATGAATCTTACTTCCTTGTATATCTACTTTATAAAGACTTTGATCAAAACTAATTGATTCTCCAATTCTTTCCATAATGGAAGAAGACTCCGCTTGGAATCTTCCTCCCCAAAGCTTTTTATTTGTCATTTGTTTCCTTTCGAAAATCTAAAGATAAAGAATTTATACAATAACGCAGTCCTGTGGGTAAAGGACCGTCGGGAAATACATGCCCTAAATGTCCCCCACAACGTGCACAGTGTACTTCAGTTCGAATCATAAAGAAACTTCTGTCTGTTTCAGTTTCTATTCTATCCTCTGCAATTGGTTGGTAAAAACTTGGCCAACCTGTTCCCGAGTCAAACTTAGCAGAGGAATGAAAGAGTTCATTTCCACATCCTGCACAAATGTATACACCCTTTTCCTTGTGATTGTAGTATTTACCAGTAAATGCACGTTCTGTACCTTTTTTACGAAGGATTTGATAAACTGGAGGACTTAAGATTTGTTTCCATTCTTCGTCTGTTTTGATGATTTTTTGGTTCATTTTTTTCTCCTTTGCAAAAAGAGATGCTAAAAAAAATCCTGTGATAAGAAAAATAAAATGAAAAAAAACACTTGGTATTTTTACTTTAAACATAATCTAAACTTCTTTTAGTAAATTGAATTGTAAATACACTTCCCTCATTTACAATACTTTCTACATGAATTTTGCCTTGAAGAATGTCAATATATTCCTTAACTAATGCAAGACCCAATCCCGAGCCTTTGACTTCTCCTACATTAGAGGAACGGTAAAAATCTTTAAAAATATTTTGAAGGTCTTCTTTTGGAATTCCTATTCCTTTATCTTTCACTTGAATAATAAATTCATTCTCTTGGGCTTGGATTTGAAAATTTACTTTTCTATCTTTAGGAGAATACTTTAGTGCATTCAATAATAAGTTTACTAAAATTTGACGAATAATTTTTTTATCTTGAAAGCAGTCAAAATTTTCTCCAATAGTTTCTAAAATGATTCGATTATTTCCATAATCTGTAACTTGAAGTTCTTCTACCAGCAGTGCGGCAAATTCTTTTAGATTAAAAAGGGTTGGTTTTTGAAAGATCCTTCTTTCTTTTAGTTTTCCAATTTGAAGGATATCTTCCAATAAATCATTGATTCTTTTGCAAGAATTTAAAGCTTTTTGAATAAATTCAGACTTTTTTTCTTTTGTGGTTGAATCTGCGAATCTATCTAAAAATTCTAAGTTAGTTTGAATTACAGTAAGAGGGGTTCTAAATTCATGGGAGATCATCCACACAAAGCGTTCCTTCATTTGGTTGATTTGTTTTTCTTTTTCTAGTGCTTTGTTTATTTCAAATTCTGCTTTTTTGCGAAAAGTAACATCATGAATGATGCCAAAGTAACTTTTCAGAGTATTGTTATATTTTTGTTTTTGAATAATAATATTAAAAAAACGAGATTCTCCTGTTTTTGTAATAAATTCTTTATCGTATTGATATTCTGAATTTTTTTGAAGAGCTTCTTCTAGGGTTTCTAAACTTTGATTTTCTGGTAAAATTAGTTTTAGAAAGTCTTCTACAGTTAAATTTTGTGATGGTTCAGTTTCTAAAAGTAAATATGTTTCTTCCGATAAAATGAGTTTTTTAGTTTGCAGATCAATTTCCCAGTTTCCAATTTGTGCTAGTTCTTCTGCTTTGAGTAAGTTTGTTTGGCTTTTTTCTAATTCTTTTTCGTATTGTTTGCGAATATGAATTTCATTTGCAAGTTGTTGGTTGAGTACATTCAATTCTAAGGTTCTTTGTTGTACGCGCAGTTCCAGTTCTTCATTGTATTTTTTTAATTTGTCTGCTAGCTCTTTTCTTTCATTTTCAATTTTTTTTTCTTGTGTTATATCTCTTATAAGTACAGCAAATCCTTTCAAATCTCCCAGTGTACTTCGAACAGGAGTTACGCTTACGTGACAGGGAAAGGTAGAGGCATTCTTTCGATTTAGATCTATTATTAAAGATTCACTTCCTTGTTTCAAAGCTTTTTCTAGAATATTGATAGGTAAATTTTCTTTTAGCTTTTCTTCAGCAAAAAAACTAGAAAAGTCTAGTTTTATTGCTTCTTCTGTTTCAAATCCAAACATTTTCTTAGCACTTTCATTCCAATTATAAATGCTTCCATCGGGTCTAAGCATAATCAAAGAATAATTTACTAAACTATTGACTACTTGACTAAATAAGGCTTCACTTTCTTTGAGTTGTTGTTCTGTTTGAAATCTTTCAATGGCAAGCTCAATGGTATTGCATAAGGCATCAAACCGAAGAGGTTTTCTTAAAAAACCATAGGGTCTTGTAACCATTAATTTTTCTAAAGTAGCTTGTGAGTCATCGGATGTAATGTAAATAATAGGACAGAGGTATTCTTTTAAAACAAGTTCAGTAGTTTCAATTCCATTTAATTTTCCAGCTAAGTTAATATCAACCAGTATTACATCGGGACGGAGTTTTAAAATTCGAGGAATAGCATCTTCCCCAGAGACAGACTGTCCTACAATCTCAAAACCTTTGAGTTTCAAGAAATAAGAAATTTGTACATAAGTTATTTCTTCATCTTCTAAAATGTATATTTTATTTTTTTTATTAAACATGAATATAATTTTTCCTATAATGTTCGAGTAACTGAAGTTTGTATTTATTGTTTTATGAATTTTTCAAAATATCTTGCTAAAATATCCACCTCAATATTTACTTTTTTTTTCTCAATCCAATATTTTGCGTTTGTCTTTTGAATAGTTTCTGGAATTAAAACTAATTCTAAAATGCAATCTGTGATGTTTACTACAGTTAAGGAAATTCCGTCTATAGCTATACTACCTCTTATAACTACATATTTTTTTAGCTCTTCGGGCAGTTGGATTTGAACTACAAGAGTTTTTTGATTATCTTGAAATTCTTTTTTTATGACAGTCCCAACTCCATCAACATGACCTTGTACGAAATGTCCTCCCATTCTAGAATGAGGCAGAAGAGGTCTCTCTAAATTGACTTCTTCTCCCACTTGGAGATCTTTAAAATTCGTGAGTTCTAAAGTTTTAAAAGAAGAATAAACGCTCCACTCAGTTTTATTTTCATTTAGATCAATAATTGTTTGACAGGCTCCATTGATTGCAATAGAATCTCCTATCTTTAAATCATTGTCTACAAAACTTGCAGAAAAAGTAAAAATAGCTCCTGTTTCAGTGTCTTTTTTAGATATTAAAGTACCTGTGGTCTCAACAAGTCCTGTAAACATATTACTTTAAACTATTTGTGCACTTTCCACTTCTACACTTTCCATCTCCACAATCGGAGTCAGAATAGCATTTCCCACCTGCTGTAGTGCATAAACCACTTCTACATTTTCCTCCTGCACAGTCGGAGTCAGAGTAACATTTCCCACCTGCTGTAGTGCATAAACCACTTCTACACTTTCCTCTTGCACAGTCGGAGTCAGAATAGCATTTGGATTTAGCAAGGACAGGAATTTCTAAAATAAGAAACAAATTAAGTAGTAGAAGAAATTTCATGTTTGGCTCTCCTATAAGTAAATATATAAAGCATATGAAGGAATGTCGCGGAAAAGTGAAAAAATAGAAAAGTGTAAAAGTTCAAATTATAAGTATAATCTTCAATTTTCAAAAAATTAGTAAACAAAAGATTGGGATAAAAAATTCCGACTACAACAATGAAACTTGCCATCAACTGAAAAGAGAGATGGAAATAAAAAAATTTAGTAAAAAAAAATAAATTTCCAAAAAAATTTAACATAAGTAAAAGTAAGATCCATAAATTAGACTTGATGGAAATTTGTAGAATTTCTCTTTCATTCAAAAATTGCACTGAATAAGAAATCCATGGTCGAATTGTAAAAACAATTTGAAGAAATCCTAGAATTAAAAAAATTTGTTTCCATTTAGATAAAATTAAAAATTCAGAAAATAAAATTTGTAAGGCACGTAGTAAAACACGAACCCACCCTGTCCAAATTCTAAAATATACTAATAAAATTTCCAAAACAAATTTTAAAAATTTCACTGAATTTCCACTATCATTTCAAGTTCTACGGGTGCATTCAAAGGTAGAGAGGCAACTCCTACAGCAAAACGAACATGCTTTCCTCTTTCTTCAAAAATGGAAATTAAAAGTTCACTTGCATAATTTGCTATCTTGTGGTGTTCCGTAAACTCTGGTGTAGAGGCTACAAAAACTCCCACTTTTAGGATGGATTGAATCTTCTCTAAAGAACTTGTAACAGACACAATGGCGGCTAAGGCATTTAAACAAGCCAGCTTGCAAGCCTCTCCTGCTTGTTCTAGGCTTACATTTTTTCCTACAATTCCTGGGTATAAAATTTTTTCGTTATGAATGGGAACTTGTCCAGAAGTAAAAACCAAATTACCAATTTTTTTAGCAGGCACATAGGAAGCTAGAGACTTCGGAATAGGAGGTAGAGTAATTCCTAATTTAGATAAGTTTGTAATAGGCTCCATATTTAACCAAGTTTTTTTTAGAATTCATGGACTCAATAAAAAATCTTTTGATTTTCTAACCTTGGTTTTTGAAATGGAATTAAAAAAAGTAATGAAACTAATTTTTCGATCGTTCTTAAAATGAGTCTTTTTGAACTACAACCGCATCCTGTTTATCCCCAAGAGTATGATATATGTCTAAAAACAGGGGTGCATTTTTACAAAAAAGCTATTTCTCGAGATTATAGCTCCTCTTATTTTTTAGAAGAGTTTGAAGCTCAGTACAAAAAAACTTATTACGAAGATGAGGAAAATCTTAGAAAAATGGCTAGAAGAAGGTTGAGCATTTTAAAACAACATTTGAAACCTTATGGAAAAAGACTTTTAGAAATAGGATGTGCCACGGGTTTTTTTTTATCGGAGGCAAAAAAAATTGGATTTGATGTTTGTGGGGTTGAAATTTCCAAAACAGAAGCCGAGTATGGAAGAGAGTCAGGATTAAACATATTTAATGGTTCTTTTTTAGAGTATTGCGAAAATAAAAATTTTGATGTAATTTGTGCATTTTTTGTTTTAGAACATTTTTCAAACCAAGACAAAGTTTGGGAAAAAATTTTTTCTTTACTTAAGGAAGATGGATTTCTTTTTTTTGCTTTACCTTCTCTTTATGGACCTACTTTTCAAACAAATCCAAGTGAGTGGTTTCAAACTCATCCAAAGGATCATTTTGTAGATTATGATCCAAAATCTTTAGCTAAACTTTTATCTTTTTTTCAAACTAAAATTATTTGGAAATATCCAATGTCTTACCATGCTTACAGGGATAAAGGTTGGAAAGGAAGTTTTCCATTTAAATATTTTTATAAAAGTATTTCAAACTTTTTATGTTATGGAGATACCTTTGAAGCCCTGTGTAAAAAACTAAAATGACAGAGATAAACTATGAAATTTGAAGAATTAAACTTACATGAAAATTTACTGAAAGCAATTTGTGACTTAAATTTTGAAAAAATGACCCCAATTCAAGAAAAAGCCATTCCTTTAGCTTTGGAAGGTAAGGATGTTATGGGAATTGCTCAAACAGGAACGGGAAAAACAATTTCATTTTTAGTTCCCATTATTCATAAAATTTTAACTAACGACGAAGATTTTACTTCTACCTTAATTTTAGCTCCTACACGAGAATTGGTTTTGCAGATCTTTGAAGAAACTAAAAGACTTTTAAAGTATACAAATAAAAAAGTTGTAAACATTATTGGTGGAGCGGAACACCAAGAACAAGTGAAACGTATTCAAGAAGGAGCAAACATTATTGTAGCTACTCCGGGTAGACTCATTGATCATATGAAATCAAAAGCAATCAATTTAAATAAAATTCGTTATTTAGTTTTAGATGAAGCTGATAGAATGTTTGATATGGGTTTTATTAAAGATATAAGTTACGTTATGCGAAAATGTTCTGTTGATAAACAAGTTATGTTATACTCTGCAACTTTGTCTTATTACGTTATGCGAATAGCTTATGATTATTTAAAAGATCCTGTAGAGGTCAAAGTAGAATCCGAAAGTATTGTAACGGAAAATATTGAGCAAATCTTATATCATTTAGCAAGTGAAGAAAAACTTCCGTATCTTGTAAATTTAATTTTAAACAATAAAGAAGAAGGGCTTGGAATTATTTTTACAAATTATAAAGTAATGGTAACTGAAATTGTAGATACTTTACGTAAGTTTGGAATTCCAACGATAGGACTTTCTTCTATGTTAGAACAAAAAAAGAGGATCAAATTTTTAAAAGAATTTAGACAAGGAAGTTACACTTACATGGTAGCTACCGATGTTGCCTCACGTGGGTTAGACATTGAAAACATTAAGACTGTATATAATTTTGATCTACCTCAAGATGTAGAAAATTATGTGCATAGAGTTGGAAGAACAGCAAGGGCTGGTAGAACAGGAAAATCTATAAGTTTTTGTTCAGAGAAAGATTATGTTGAATTAGAAAAAATAGAAAAGTTTTTAGGAAAAAAAATTCCAGTGGGGGAGATTAAAGAAGAATTTTTAAAATATCCACAAGGAGATTTTACTTTTATTTCTCCAGTAGAACTTTCTAAAAAAAATTTAATCCATTCGGGGAGAGTAGAGAAAAAGTTTTCTAAAAAAGAAAAATTTAAAAAAGATCGTTCTAAAAAACCAAAAATCTTAGATGAGGCTATGCAGTATCTTCAAAAAGCAGATGAGTTTTTTGAGTTAAATCAAAACGAAGATAAAAAAGAAAAACAAAAAACCTTTAAACAAGGAAAAAAACAAGAAAAACAAAGAAAAAAACAAAAACTCAAATTGAACGAATCTAAAGGCTATGATAAGTCAAAAAGAAACCTTTTTGATATAAACGATACAACTCAAGTTCCAGCAAGGAAACCTTCTCTTTGGGAAAGATTCAAAAGTTTTTTTGGATTTTAAACTTTGCTTTTGTTTGTGGGGTTTTTTCAGAAGAAGAATTAAATCTCATTCATGGAAGATATATTGATTTTGATGATTTGAAACAAAAAGTGAATATTTTAAGTTTTCAATTAGAAAGTCCTACTATGCATGGTTCCATGAAAGGAAATACAAATGAGGTTTTACGTTTTCAAATTGACTCCCCTTATTATTATCACAGAAGTTTAGTGACAAGGGTTTCCAAGCCTATTAAATACTCAAAAGGAAAATTGCTTTTACCTGCTGATTTTGTAGAAGCTATAATGGTTTTACTCGTTGAAAATGAAGTAACATATAGGATCCAAGACAATAAATTTTTATTTACTATATCTGGTTATTTTAAAATAGAGCCAGAGAAAATTGATCTAACAGCAATTATTTTAGATCCAGGTCATGGTGGAACGCATCCGGGGGCTATTTCAGTTTATGGAGATGAAGAAAAAAATTACAATTTAGAAGTAGGAAAACTTTTAGCAATCTTACTTAAACAAAAATTTCCTAATTTAAAAATTATTATGACTCGTGAAGAGGATGAAACTGTAGATCTAAACGAAAGATTCAAACTAGCAAATGAGGGTTTAAAAACTTCAAAAAATATTATTTTTATAAGCTTACATTGTAATGCAGCTTTAACTCGCACTGAAACAGCAAGAGGGTATGAAATTTATTATTTAGATCAAAGTTATAAAATTGAGCAAGAAAGAGAAAAAACAATCATCACCAAAAGACTCATTGATCTAAAAAGTATTCCTGATGTTCAAAAAATTGAGTCTGGAATGTTTTCTTCTTCTGTTCAAAGGCGGAGCATTTTACTTGCTAATTCTATTGAAGAAAAGTTTGGGGAAACCATAGCTTATAAGATTCCAAGTAGAGGAGTCAAAAAAGCGAAGTTTAGAGTATTACGAGGAAGTATTATGCCAGCTGTGCTTGTAGAAATGGGTTTTTTAACGAATCCTGAAGATGCTAAACTACTAGCCGATAAATCATTTCAAATGAAAATTGCACAAGGAATTTTAGAAGGAATTAAACATTATGTTAACCAAAGAGAATAAAATCATTCAATTTTACAAAAAAGTTTACAAAGAAAGTTTTTCTAAATCTAAAGATAAAAAGTTTTTATTTTTATTTTTCTCTGGACTTCTTTTCAGTTTATTTTTCTTAATTTTTTTTCTTATTGGGAAAAACCCTTATTTCCTTTTAGTTCCTTTTAGTATTTACGATACTCATGTTTTTTTATATGATAAAAGAAGTAAG
>CALDSP010000031.1 GCA_937924465.1 uncultured Leptospiraceae bacterium | reverse complement strand
GTCAAGCCATTCTCTTTTATTGACTAAGATAAATCCTACTATAATTCCAGAGAATATAGAATCAAAATGAGTGTGAAAAGGTTTATAAATTTTACTTTCGTAAGCTAAAGTAGTATCCTCTGCATTGAGAATATAATCATTGAATGTCGCATAACGTAAAACTAAAGGTATAAAATAAAGAAGAATTAAGGAAATAAATTGAGTCTGTTTAGATAAATGCTTAAATACCAAAACTAAAAAAAGTGGAAAAGAAATATAAAATTGTTCTTCTAAAGAAAGAGACCAACCATGAAGCATTGTGCCCTGAAAATAGTTAGATAAGTACAAATAATCATACTTTAACATGGATAACATTTTTTCTGAAAGTTCAATGTGTTCTGGTAAGGTTGCCATATTCTTAAGTGAAAGAATGATTCCAGTTTGAATAAATAAAAATAAGTAGTATGGAGGAAAAATTCTAAGAGTTCTTCTTATGTAGAAAAATTTCAAATTAATTTCTTTGTCTCTATTTAATTCCTTGAATAAAGGTGTAGCAATTAGAAATCCACTCAATACAAAAAAAACATCTAAAATAAAAGTAATGTTTCGTGAAAAATTTTTTAATAAAGGATTTACATTGGACATTTTACCAGAGTCAGAGGCAATAAAATACATATGACCAAAGAATAGAAAAAAAATAAGAATAGAGCGAATTCCATTCAAAGCAGAGATTTCATTTTTTTCAACTTGGAAAACTTTTAAAAAGAAATTTTTTATAGACTCTCTCATAGCTTTTTATCTAGAAATTTAGAAATATGAATTGTGAAAACTCGATTTTTTTAAAAGAAAGGTGTATGGAACAAAAACAAAGATCACCCTTTCAAATTTGAGTTAAAAATATAGAATTAGGAAAATTCTTTTCTAGTTTTTGAGACCATTCTTTAACTTTTTGCTCTTCTCCCATTTTTTTGTAGCTTTCTATAATCAAAGCCATTACAAAATCAGCATAAGGCTTTCGCATATTTTTTTCTAAAAAATGACTAGCTGTATGAATAATTTTTTCTTCCTTGCGAAGAGCCAATTTTAACAAATGAAATCGTTTTTTTACAATTCCCGTGGATTGAGCTAAAATAGAAGAACGCAAAACTTGCTTCGATTTTTTTTTCTCTCCTTTAAGATATAAAATCCCTGAGTAAGCAATGAGTCCTTTTGCATAAAAGGAGCTACTCCCCCCTTCCGTTAAAAAAATTTCACCCCACTTTTCCCCAATTTGCTCTTCTTTGGCTTGGTAGGATTTTTCCAACAAGTAATACATAAGGTTATATACTTGAGAATTTTTAGATTGAAAGTATAATTTATCCAAATATTCATCTAAACGGTAGAGATTGCTTTCCGTTTGAAAATACATTTCAATGATAGGATCTAATTCAGAAATTTCTAACTTATTTTGAAGATATTTCCTTGCTAAATGAAATGAATTCTTATAATCTTGTTTTTGATAAGATTCAAATGCAAATTGTTCTAAGCTAGATTCAGAATAAAGAGACAAACCCCCAAGAAGTCCCAAAACTATTAATTCTTTTTTCACTTTTATATTTCAACTACGTTGGACGAACCACACATTGGACAAATCATTTCATAATCTCCATATTCATAGTCTGCTTCATCAATTTTCCAACGATAGTCGCAATCTTCACAGGCAAGCAGAATTCCATCCCCTTCTTCGTCCTCAAAATACTCTTCATCATCTTCGTCGTACTCTTCTTCTTCAAAATCTTCTTCGTATCTTGGCATATTTTCTTAAGAAACTTATCCCAATTGTAAGTCAAGCTAAATTAAAAAAAACTTCAACTTTTTTAAATTTCGTCGATGGATAAAATATATGAATGAAAATTTTGAATCTCGGCTTTTTAGCCTTAGGAAATTGTTACAAGAACATGTACTCCATTTTGGATTTTGTGGACTCAAGGGTGGAACAGAAACAGAAGACATGGATCATGATGAATTGAAGTTTCTGCATCTTTTAGGAAAAGAAATTTTACCTGTTGGAATCAAAATTGGAGGTCCTGAGGCAAGAACAGACATAAGAGCTTGCGTGGAAATAGGAGTGGAAGGGATCTCTGCTCCTATGATAGAGTCTAAATATGCTCTCCAAAATTTTATAAATACCTTAAAAAATCTACTCTCACCTACTGCTTATAATAAAATTCGAAAGTCTATCAATTTAGAAACTATAACAGGATATAGGAATCTTCTAGAAATTGCCGACTCCTCCGCTTTTTTAGAAATTCAAAGTGTAACCGCGGCTCGCTCTGATTTATCTGCTTCTATGGATTTAAAGCCAGATGATACTGAAGTTATGCGCGTAACAAAACAAATTGTAAAGACCTGTAAAGAAAGAGGAAAAAGAACTTCTGTGGGTGGTACAATTACAAATAAAAACTTTTACATTATTATGGAAGAAATCGAACCAGATCAAATTAACTCACGTCATGTAGCCGTAGATTTAAAAACAATTAAAGAAAAAAATTTAAACGATGTTCCTAGTGCAATGCTCAACTTTGAAATTGAACTTTATAATTGGTTAGCTTATCTCAAACCACAAAGGGCAACTTATTATCAAAATAGAATTGAAATTAATAAAGAGAGAATTGGTTTAAAAAGAACTGTTTATTTCATACGATAAAGCTGTAATGAAGTCATCTCTTTTATTAAAATTGAAATAATTGTTTTAAAAATTGTATTTTTTCTTTATAATTTATATTTTTATTTTAATTTTTTAATTAAAAAAAACTTGACTAAACAGTCTTTTCGCTTCAGTATGATATTATCAAGAAACTATTATGAACGTTATAGATATTTACCAAGATTTAAAATCCAGTTTTGGTGATGAGCCGGCCTTAACTTTAGCCAAGGCTTTAAACAAAATCTATGAAGAAATAACTACAAAGGTTACAAGAGAAGATTTCTCCACTTTACATTCAACACTCAATGAGCTTGCTGAAGCTCAAAAAGAAACCCAGGAAGCTCTAAAAAGACTTTCAGAAGCTCAACAACGAACAGATAAAAAGTTTGAAGAATTAGCTCAAACTATGCAAAGCCTTACCCTGTCTCAACAACAAACAGATAAAAAGTTTGAAGAGTTGGCTTTATCTCAACAACGAATAGATAAAAAGTTTGAAGAATTTATACAATTTCAGAAACGCAATGAAAAAAGAATCGACAAGTTAGAATCAGTGTTTGGGGGACTGGCTATGGTTGTTGGATATGAATTAGAAGATAAACTCTATCCTCATCTAGAAAAATTAGCAGAAAAAGTATACAAGATTCATCTAAAGAGTAAAACACTTCGAAAAAATATTGTCTATGAGAACGGAAAATTTGATGAAATAAACATTTTTATCCAAGGAAACCTGAATGGAGAAACCGTATATCTTTTAGGAGAATGTAAAGCACAGGCTTCTAAAAAAGACATTGAAAAATTTCTCAATACTCTTGAACGTTTCCAATTAAAATACAATGCAAAAGCTTTTCCATTCTTTGTTGCTTATAGTTATGACCCAGAAGTAGAAGAATACTTACAAGGAGAATATCCTGATATGAAGTATTTCAAAACTTTTGAAATTGAATACGAAGAATACGAAAGATTCAATTGATTCAAATTTGAAAATAATACAAAATACGAAACAAAAATTTCTTAATGATAGTAACCAGTGATCTCAAAAATCTTGAAAAAGTAATTTTATCTTTAAATGAAATACTAAATCAAAAAAAAAACTATCCTTGCATACTTCTACAAGGAGAACTAGGAAGTGGAAAAACCACTTTAGTAAGAAATTATTTACAATCTCTAGAACCAAATGTAAACATAAATTCCCCTACTTTTAATCTGATCCATGAATATCACATTCTAGAAAAAAAATATTTTCATTTTGATCTCTATCGAATTAAGCAAAAACAAGAACTTTATGATTTAGGTTTTGAAGAAATTTGGAGCAAAGAAGGAATCTGTTTTATTGAATGGTTTGAGGTTGCTAAAGATTTCTTTACGGAAAATGATATACTTATAAAAATAGAAATCATATCTAAACATAAACGGAAATATACAATCAAATCATGGAGTAATATTTGAAAAAAACCATTCTATATATTGATACAACTACTGACTGGATTGTGCTAGGACTCTATTTCATAGAAAATCATAAATTAGAAAGGCTTCATTTTGAAAAAGGATCTTATCCTAGAGAGTCTTCTTTTAGATTAGTTAAAGACTTAAAACAAATCTTTGATGCGCTTGGTTTAAGAAAGACAAACTACATTTCTGTTGTTTACGGTCCAGGTTCATTTACTGGAATTCGAATTGCAGTGGCTACTGCAAGAAACTTATCTCAGTTTTGGGAAGTTCCTGTTTTTGGAATAGATACTCTAGAGGTTTATTCAAGTTATTATTATGATAAATTTAATAAAGCAAGCCTTGTACTTTTAGATGGAAAAATGAAAAAAGTATTTGCAGGAGCTTATTCAGAAATAGGATTTTCTGGAAGTTTAGATATCTCTCCTTTAGACGTTGAGCGACATTTTGATTTATCTCAATATGTAGTTTATTCTGATATTCAAATTTTTAATTCTCATTCTATTTCAAATGACTATCCTGAGCCAGATTATATTTTAAATAAAAAAATCTACGAAATTCAAAACATGGATCTTAATTTTCATAATTATAAAAATTTATTACCAAATTATAAGAGAGGAACATATGCCGAGAGAGAAACAAGAAAAAAAATCTGAAAGTCTTATTCTAAAAGTTTTTGAATACTTTTCTATAAAAGCAGGTACAGAAATTAAACTTTCCGAACTCAAAGACAAGTTTTTAAAAAACAAAAAAGATAAGAAAAAAAAAGATCAATTTAAAGAAGATAAGGGTTATACTTTATTTTATTTAATAAATATTTTAGAAGACGAGGGGCTTTTAAAATCCACTAAAAAGACAATTCAAATTTTAAAACCTTTCAAACTAACTGGTAAAATGAGTCTTTCTAATCGCGGAGATGGCTTTGTAAAACTCACAAGTGGAATGGAAGTTTTTGTTCCCTCAGAGAAAACCTACGGAAGTATTACTGGAGATATAGTTGAGCTTTTACCGATTAAAGTTGGAAAAAAAGAGCGTCTAGAGGGAGAGGTTTTAAGCATTGTCAAGAGAGGTCGAGAACTTTACAGAATGAAAGTTACAGAAATTGATGGGAAATATATTTTTGGAAAGTTACTTGATATCACAGGAGAATACAAAGAAGGAGCAATCTCTAAAAAAACCTTGCTTTTGGATATAATAAATGCAATCAAAGTTGATGATGTTTTGATTGTGAAACTAAAAGAAAACTCCTTCTTTGAAAATCATATATATGAAGTGAGTTTCTTACGTTTTGAAGAAGGTTCTACTAGAGATAAAGATTTAAATCGTATTTTAATGAAATACAACTATAACCAAAATTATCCCAACACCATTCCTCTTATTTTTCCAGAGGAAGTAAATGAAAACACAGTGGAAGATTGGAATAAACGCGTTGACTTACGCAAACTTTGGACTGTAACCATAGATGGAGAAACTGCTAAAGATTTTGATGATGCTATAAGCATTGAAGAAGAGAATAGTACCGTCCGCTTTTATGTTCATATCGCAGATGTTTCTTATTATGTAAAACAAGGTTCAGCTCTAGATGAAGAGGCATATCGTCGCTCAACGTCGGTTTATTTAATAGATACTGTAGTTCCTATGCTTCCACCTATTCTCTCAGAAAACTTATGTAGTTTAGTAGCCGGAAAAAACCGACTAGCGTTTACTGTAGAAATGACAGGAGATTATACAGGACGTATTTTCTCTGCAAGGTTTTATAAAAGTATAATTCAAGTAGATCGTCGCCTAACGTATGAAATTGCACAAAAAGAAATTGAAAATGGTGATACTGAAAACCCTTTAGTGAAACTTATGAAACTTGCTAAAGGACTTAAAGAAAGAAGGCTTGCTAATGGAAGAGTAGAACTTGAGTTAAAAGAAGTTTATATTAAAACAAATGAAACAGGAGACGTTGAGCGAATAGAAGAAAAATCGCGTTTAGACAGTCATATCCTTATTGAGGAGCTTATGCTTTCTGCTAATACTAAAGTGGCTGAATTTTTGCGCAAAAGAAAAGCCCCTGCTCTCTTTCGAATTCACGAACCTATGGAGGAAGAAAAATTAGAAAAGTTAAACACTTTTCTTAGTCTTTATGGAATTTCTTATCAACTAAAATCTATTGACTATGAAGAAATTGAAGATGCTTTACAAGAAATAAAAGGTCATGAGGTAGAAAGAATTTTTCATTACTTTTTGTTACGTAGTTTTATGCAGGCTTATTATGGAGGAGAAGTAATTGGACACTGGGGACTTGGTTTCAAATACTATTGTCATTTTACCTCACCCATTCGTCGTTACCCTGATTTAGTAGTGCATAGAGTTTTAGATTCTCTTATACAAGGTGATCCTTTCCCTTATTCAGAAGAAGAAATTACAAAAATGGGCTTTCATACTTCCGAAGAAGAACGAAAAGCTGCTGACGCAGAACGTGATTTACAAAAAATTAAATCTTGTCGTTATATTGAAAAATTAGGTTTAAAAGATTTTGTTGGAGTCGTTACAGGAGTCAAACCCCAGTTTGTGTATGTGGACTTAGAAACCTTCTATGTAGAAGGAGTCATTGCACATCATCACTTTACAAATGAAATGGAACTTATCTTGCCAAATGATTTTTCTTTTATTTCAAAAAAGTATTCAAAAACTTTTTTCTTAGGTGAAAAATTAGAACTTAGTTTAGAAAAAATTGATTATGAGGAAATAAAAATTTTTTTAAAACCTAAAATTATCTCAAAACCTCATTGATCAGTCGACCAAGCAAATGATCATGAGTTTGAATAGATTTAGCGTTAGCTTCATAAGCTCTATTTACTTCAATCATTTCTACCATTTCGGTAACCACTTGGACGTTAGATGCTTCTAAATATCCTTGCATGACAGTAGGAGCATCTACTTCTTTTAAATAAGGTTCAGGCTCACCAGATTCAGGAGTATCTGCATAGAAAGAATCTCCTTCTTTATCTAAGTGACGAGGGTTTTGCACAGTGCGAATTTTGATTTTATCAAGCAAAATAGGGTTATTAAAACGATTGTGTTCAACGGAAGTTGTGGTTTGTGGATGATTGCCTATATCGGCATTAATATAAATTTCTCCATTTTCTTTAATAACAAAATTTGCATGAGTGATCTGAATGGGACCTTTTTCTCCCATTAAAGGAAAACCTTGTGGAGTTACTAAGTTCCCGTTTTTATCTAACACAAATGCCCCACTTCTTGTAAGCCTTTCTCCACGATTCGTCATAACTACAAAAAAAGCAGGGCGTTCTGCTCCGGGTTTATCTTGCAGCATAATATCAAAAGGATTGTCAGTTTTCTTTACTGCACCTTGCTCAAAACGAGTATAGATTTCATTCACTTCCATCCCAAGTCCAAGTTTGCCCACTATAGGAGCTATATCAAAAGAACCCATTGGCACTTTCCCTACTCCATCTTCATCATATCGATGAATGAGCATTTCAGGAAAAGTTTTAAAAAGTGTAGTATCTCTTTTAAAAGCAGTTTTATCTACGTTTGCAAGGTTGTTTGCTATTACATCCATTCGAACTTGTTGAGAAACCATTCCATTTGTAGCAGTGTATATTCCTCGAAGCATAGCAATTTTTGTATCGGTAAATTTTAAGTTTTGAGTGAGAATTTTTTGTTTTAGTTCAAATTTTTTAGGTTTAAAAATTATTTTTAAATTCTCTTTTGAATTAAATTAAAAAATTTCCACAAAAGCAAAAATTTATTTAGTAAATTATATTATTTACTAAAAGCCTAAACTTATAATTTATACACTCATATTTTGATTTTTGTAAGAAATCCATTTTTTTACTTGCTTAAAACAACTCTTTAAAAAACGTTGTAAATACATGCACATAATCTTATGAAATTTACA
>CALDSP010000030.1 GCA_937924465.1 uncultured Leptospiraceae bacterium | reverse complement strand
TATGATGAAGGGAAACGAGTTGCGGAGACTTTATGTTTTGATTATTATAGACAACACAAAATAGAAATTCGAGTCATTCGTATCTTTAATACTTACGGACCAAGAATGCATGAACAAGATGGAAGAGTGGTGAGTAATTTTATTGTGCAAGCTTTAAGAGGAGAAGAGATTACAATTTATGGAGATGGTTCTCAAACGCGCTCTTTTTGTTATGTGGATGATTTAGTAGATGGAATCATAAGAATGATGAATCATTCAAATTTTATAGGACCTGTAAACTTAGGAAATGATGGAGAATTTACAGTAAAAGAATTAGCCGAGTTAATCTTAAAAATTACAAACAGCAAATCAAAAATAAAGTACCTACCACTCCCACAAGATGATCCCACTCGTAGAAGACCAGATCTTTCTCTTGCTAAAGAAAAGTTAGGTTATGAACCAAAAACTTCCTTAGAAGATGGACTTGTAAAAACAATCCACTATTTTGAAAATTTTTTAAAAAAGAAAAAATAAGCTCACTGAAAAAACAAAAGTCTATTTGAAATTCTAGGATACACGGGTCCTGTTGTAAAACTTTGCACATATTCATAGCTAATATCTATATCTTTACCTAAGCTTGTGTTAATAATCTCAGCACTCATGGGACTATCTCCAGAAAATTCAGAGGGAGCTGAACCATTTACAGTAACTTCTGGATTAAAGGAAAAAATTCCATCCCCCGCCGATACCTGAAAATCTGGAACTGCTACAGTATAAAAGTTACAAGCGGCACTATTTGTAAATGTAGTTTGACGAACCGTACAGGAAGAATCACCCGTAGCCCATCCTGTATTATAAGTTCCACTAGGATTATTGTAGATGACTAATCCTTTTATAATAATTCTTACAACACGAGAACCATTGTTATTTGCTTTTAAATTTTTCAGTGATGCAGAAGTTCCTGAAACCAAAGTGAGTGCTGAATTAGAAAGTTTTAACTCCACTTGTATGTTGGAACTCAAATGCATAAAACGTCCACTTCCACTTCCTGCACTAAAACAATTCCCATGCTGTGGACCATCTTCATCTAAATCATCTGCGTTGGATGCAATCATGGTAGTAGAAAGTTGTCTATAGGCATTTTCAAGAGCTTGTTTGAGTCTATAAGCATTCATCCTGACAAGTTGAATTTTATTAGCAAATATCATAAACTTTCCAAAAGTAGTTGTATCTGGAATCGTACCTTTGGGAATTATAGAAACTCCTTGGTCATCTCGAATATTTCCACCATTGATCATTCCAAGATCAGCATTCCCTTTCCATGCGTAAGAATCGGCAATTAAATTCCCTGCCCTAGTTTCACAACCTCTAGACCAAGGACGCTTATCAACTACAAGATTTAAACCTATACTTTTAGGAGCTCCCAAAGAAACCTCAGTTGTTGTAGTGACCAAATTACTTAGAGCAAATAGGTTGGGCGGCGGAGCTTTCTTATGAATGCAAAACATAGTAACTAGTAAAAATATAAGAAAGATTTTATTCAAGTTTTTCATATTGCTACTCCATTTGATAAGTTAATTTAAATTCCACATAACGTCCCCATATATATGGGGATGGAAATACTCTATTTGGATAAAAAGCAGCAGTTGCTGTATTTATATCCTCATAAAGTTTAAAATTATTTACATTAAATATGGACAATCTGAAATACAATTTTTTCCATAAATCTTCAGTAGTGCTAATACTTAAATTATAAGTGTAATATTGAGGAATTCGAAAAGATCGATTGTTAGCTGACTCAAAAGCATATCTTTCATTGGAACCTCTTTCTGAACTTGCCCAAACCATGTGACTCACTAGCACGTAACGTGTAAGTTCATGAACTATTCCCAAATTTCCTCTTCCTTGCGGTGCATCAATTCTGAATGTTTTAAAATCTTCTTTATCTTTTGGAGGAATTCCACCATAGTCAATGGATTCTAACCAAGAAACATTTACAAACATATAGTTTCGATTAGAAAAGTTTAGTCTTGCCTCTGCTTCAAAACCTTTAGTAGAAATTCCTCGCAGGTTAATATATGTATCCCCCTGTCCGGGAGTTGTTCCAGAGGTATTGAATCCTTCAATATTGTCTTTAATCCTGTTATAAAAAGCATTTCCTAAAATAGTGAGAGGAGTGTAAGGAGTATTATATTCAATTCCTACCTCTCCTGTACGAATTGTTTCTGGTTTTAATTTTTCATTTCCAAAAACTCCACCCACTTGAAACTGTTGGGTTTTATCATAAAGTTCTTGAAAAGTTGGAGCCCTAAAAGCAGAGCCAGCAAGAAATTTAAATGTTAAAGTTCCATAGGGTGTTTTTTCAAAAGGAATTAGGACCAATCCTCCTTTGGGGTTAATTGTTTTTCCAAAGTCAGAATATTTATCTTCTCTGACGCCTAACGTAATAGACATCCATTTAAATGGATCGTATATGGTTTGAAAGAAAACTCCTTGAATGGTTCGTTCTTTGTTTTGAGTTTTTTCTGTATAATCATAATCCCAAAAAATTGGTTTGAGTTCTAAAATTTGCCCTCCTACACTTTCATAATTTTGTTGTATGTAAAAATTATTTACTTGCAATTTCTCAAATTGTCCGCCAAGCATGAATAATAGATTAGACGTTGGCGTAAATTGTAAAATTGTCTCACCACCTTTTGTAATATAATTATAAGAAACTTTTTTTCTTGCGCTCATGAAGGTATGAGTGATTGCATCTGGTCTTTCTACTTGAATGTCATCTCTGCGAATGTATTTATCAGCATAAATACGAAAACTCAAAGAAAGTTTCTCTGTAATATGAAAACCTCCCACTCCTAAATTTGCATTTAAAAATTCAAAAGCAAGTTCAGAGTCTGGCGTAACTTGGTTCAACTCACCTAAATTAGGTCCTCTAATTTCTTTAGTATATTTTCCAGACAAATAAAGTCCATCTTTGCCCTGTTGAATTTTTAAGAAAGCATTGTTTTGATGTTTCTTATCATTTGTTCGAATCCAAGGAGATAAATAAAGTGGTGGATTATAACGATTACAAGCAGTAAGTCCCGTGAACACCGTATTTGTTGGTTGCGTCATTGCACAAGTTTCATCATAACGAATATGAAATTTAGGTCTATCTGATTGATAATTTCCACCGTAAGCCGTTATGCGCCAATCTGTATTACCAATTTTTTTTGCTATAAATCCAGAAGAATCCCAAGTATTAAAAGAGCCTCGTCTTGACATTAAATTAGCATCGGTATTTTTACCACTTCCTAAGTCCCTTGTCACTACGTTAATTACACCTACAAAAGCATTTGTTCCATGCACGGAAGATCCCGGACCGCGAATAACTTCTACTTTTTCAATGGCATCTGCACGAATGTCTAAAAATGTGGAACCATCATAAAAGTTGTTCATTCTATGACCATCTAATAAAAATAAAACCCCAGAACGAGATCGAATTCCACGAAAAGAAACTTTATAAAATCCAAACTGATCATAAAAAACTTCCACACCGGGTAATTGTTTTAAAATATCTGCTAAATTTCTTGCTCCACTTTCTTGGATTTTTTTTCGCGTAACGACTGAAACAATTGCCGAAGTTCTTTCTGCGGATTCTTGTTGTCCTACTCTTTTAGATACAATAGAGATACTTTCTTCTTCACTTAGAAGTTTAAAAACTTCCTCACTGGCTTTTTCTTTATCTTCTACACTAATGGGAAAATCCAAACTTCCAATTGGTGAACTTAAAATAAATTCTTCAATGTTTTCCCTACGTTCTTTTCTTGCTGTATTTGTTCTCAGTCGAGTTTCCAATTTTTTAGAAAGTTCTTCTATAACTTTGGAATCTTCCATTTGAATTTCCTTTTTGTCTAAGGAAATCCCCTCTAATTCAGGGTACTCTGTGGTTTGATTTACAGCATCAATCACATATCCTGTATCGGGGTTATAAATTTGAACATATAAGTTGAGATTTTCACCTTCTTTTTTTTTATAAAAACCTTCTATAAGAAATTGAGCTTTTCTTAGTTTCGCATTTTGAAGTCTTTCCTTTAGATTGGCTCCACTTGAAGATTGCACATCCCAATTATTTTGTAGTTTTTCGATTAAAGAAGATTCAATCTTTTTTGAAATTTCAGGTTTTGGAGAACCCTGAAAAGGTTCAAAGGGAGTAATGAGCACTAGTTTATTTGTAATGTCTTGAGCTAAAAGATAAAAGGAAGTAAAGGTTAGAAAAATTATAAATCTTTTCATTTGACTCTCTCAATTTACTAAGATAGGCAATTCCATTGTGATTTAAAAAAAATTCAATCAAAAAAACTTTGCTGTCACGTCACATCAAACAAATAAAATTTTTCATTAAATGTCCATTTTTTGCTTGAAATTTGTATGTCTTACAATAAACTTTTGCCTACAAATTTTTTAAAAAGGATGATTTTATGAATAAATTATTTCTTGTTTTCTGTGTTGTTACCACCTCCGTCTTCGCAGATTATGTCTCTACTGTATCTTCAGATGGAGAAGTACCCATCCAAAGCCTTTCACCAAATCAGGAAAAATTAGCGGAAAATCTAAAAAAAGACATTCAGTATTTTCATGAACGCCTAGTTGGTCTTATGAATTATGTTCGTAAACATAAGACATTTTTAATTAAATCAAATGTTTTTGAAAAAAGAGATATTGCTTACATTGAACATAAAACCTTAGAAGGACGTTCTGCTTATGTAGTGAATGGGGAAACTTTCATCACATTCAATGGAGACAAAATTGAATCACTCAGGTTTTCTACAAGAAAAGGAACAATAGATGCACGTTACTATCCAGAAATTTATATAAGAGAAATTGAGAATCAATTTCAATCTGATAATCTAAACTCTATAAAATTGAGAGTATTTCACTATCCCCTAGCTTATAAAGAAACAAATCCTGTAGAAGTTTACAATGTAGAAAATGTAAGTGAACCTACTGAAAGATTAAAATTGGTTACCTACTACAAAGAAAATTTAAGAAAACTAGTACGCGAACTTGAGAATATGGTAGAACATGATCGGAATAGAAAAAATCTTGCAGTATGGAAAGCTCTTAAGGAAGTAGGAGCAAATTAGTTTTTTTACTTTGTTTTTTTATTTAAAATTCTTTTTCTGATTGACATCAATCTACATAAAAAAAACCATGTAATTACTTTATGCCTTGGTTTACAGACCAAGGTAAATCTAATTAGTGTTTTGGTTAGCCTTGAGTCCTAGTTCTAAATCTAAACAATCTACATTCGGTGAAATATTAGAGACCTTTGAAAGAAGCAAATCTCCTCAAAACTTACACAAAGGGGATCTTGTAGAAGCTAAAGTTGTGAGTGTTCTTGCAGATAGAGTCTACATAGACTTTGAAACATCTAGTACAAAAACAGAAGGTTATGTTCCCATAAGAGAGTTTTCTGAGCCACCGGAAATTGGCAGTCATATCAATGTGATTGTAAAATCTCGTGAAGAAGAAAATGATGTTTCTCTTTTTGTTTGCTCTAAATTAGAAGCAGATCGGAAAAGAGGTTGGGAAATTTTAAAAGATGCTTATAAAAATGGTCAATTCGTTACGGGGAAAATAGAATCCCAAGAAAGTGATAAAGGCTTCACTGTAAACGTAGAAGGTTTTACAGTTTTTCTCCCAGCCTCACAAATTCGGCGAAAGGTTTTGGAAAATTTTCGAGATAAACCCTTAAACTTCTCAATTATCAAACTAATTGAAAAAAACAAAATTGTTGTTGTATCTCACAAAAAGTATGAAGAAAAAATTGACCAAAACAAATGGGAGCAACTTATCCAAAGCACAAATGTTGGAGATAGAGTCTTAGCTAAAGTTACTAAGATTGCCAATTTTGGAGTTTTTTGTGAGGTTAAGGGGATTGAAGGTCTACTTCGCCAAAATGATATATCTTACAAAAAGTATGCCCCCTTTAAGCACTACTTCCACATAGGTCAGGAAATTCAAGTTCAAGTCTTGGAGATCGACAAAGAAACCAAACGTTTGAGTTTAGGCATAAAACAAATGTTTGAAGATCCATGGGTTTGGGCAGGTAGAGAGCTAGAAAAAGATATGGTTGTGCGGGGGATAGTAACTTCCCTTACGAATTTTGGAGCATTTATTGAATTAAAAGAAGGTTTGGAAGGTTTAATTCATACTTCTGAATTATCGTGGAGTAAAAAACCTCCTCATCCAAAAGAAGTTTTAAAAAAGGGACAGGAGGTAGATTCTGTAGTTTTAGACATTGACGTTGAGCGAAAACGTTTATCATTGGGACTTAAACAACTCCTACCCAATCCTTGGGAAAATCTTTCCGATAAAGTTAAGGTTGGGAATGTTTTAGAAGGAAAAATCACTGGAATCACTAAGTACGGAGTCTTCATAGAAGTAGAAGATGGAATAGAGGGTCTAGTTCATTTAAGCGATATATCATGGAACGATAAAGCCAAAGATCCCATTGCAGAGGAAGGTCTAAAAAAAGGTCAAATTGTTAAATATAAAATTTTAGATGTAAACCCATCCGCCCAGAGAATTTCTTTAGGACTCAAACAGCTCAAAGAAAACCCGTATGAACTCTTGCGTAAAAAATATCCTTCAGGAACCATTGTAGAAGGAAAAATTAAAAGTGTAGTCAACTTTGGAGTGTTTGTTGAAATAGAGCCCGGATTTGAAGGACTCATTCATGTATCCCAAATTCCCGATAGCAAAAATATAAAGCTTGCAGAGGTTTATAAAGTAGGAGATACCATTAAAGCTGTTGTTCTGAAGATTGATTCCGAGAATAAAAGAATTTCTTTGTCTATTAAAGATTTTGATAAAGCTCTTGAAAAAGAAGAAATGTCAAGGTACATAAGATCCGATGATTCTCCTTCTAGCGAAAGCATTGGAAACTTTGTAAATCTTCAAAATAAAAATTAAATATGGGAAAGTTTGATAGAAAAAAATTTCGAAAAGACTTAAAAGCAAAACACGATCAAGTTTTACAAGAAGATCCTTATCAAAATTTTGAGGGGTCTCCTTTTGAACTTTTCTTTCTCAAGTTAGGAAATTTTATTTCAAGAAATCGGGTTGCCTTTTATTCTACTTTACTGGGAATTTTCTTAGTTATCTTTTTTGTTGTAGCTTGGGGAGAATATTTAAAATCTAAAGAAGAAGAAGCTACAATAGCTCTTGAAAAACTTGAAAAAAAATTTGAAAAGGATTTATTAGATACCAATTCTAAAATCAAAGAATACGAAGAATATCTTTCAAAACACTCTGAAAAAGGAGTTACCCTTAGAGTCAGTAAGTACTTAAGTGATTTATATTTAGAAAAAAAAGATTTCCAAAAAGCAGCCGAACATATGGAACATGCTGCTTCGCTTATAGAAAATCACAAAGAATTGAAGGCTTTGTATTATTCCCTAGCTGGAAATTACAGAGAAAATGCAAATCAAATTCAGGAAGCTATTACCAATTATCAAAAATCAGCAAATGTTATTTCTAACAATAAAGAACTTCCCAATCTAACCGCTTTAGTTTTTTTTGAAATGGGACGTTTAAAGTTACAACAAGGCAACAAAGAAGAAGGAATTACAAACTTAAAAAAGGTTTTAGAAATTGAAGCCAAGCACGAATCTCCTTACATAAAACAAATTCGAGAGAAAGCCACCTATCTTATTATGAAGTCTAATAAAGGTTAATCTATGCTTACAATCGCCCTTCCTAAAGGAAGACTAGCGGAGGAGAGTATTGAGCTTTTCATATCAAGAAAATGGATTTCTCAAAAACCTTTTGAAAATTCCAAAGAGCTTACTTATGAAGATTCAGAAAGAAATATAAAAATTTTATTCGTTCGTTCTCAAGATGTCCCCATTTATGTGCAAGAATTCGCTGCCGATGTTGGAGTTGTAGGACTGGATGTTTTGTTAGAAGGAAATTACGATCTCCTTTCTCCTATTGATTTAAAAATTGGAATTTGCAGACTATCACTTGCTGGATTACAAAATTTTCAGTTAACAAATTATCGACGTAAAATTAAAGTTGCAACAAAATATCCTAAACTTGCAAAAGAGTATTTTTTTTCTAAGGGAATGAGTTGTGAGATTATTAAACTCTATGGAAGCATTGAACTAGCCCCCCTTTGTGGACTTTCAGATTGTATAGTGGATTTAGTTGAAACAGGGGAAACGTTACGCGCAAATGGTCTTAAAGAAATAGAAGTGATATTACATTCTTCTGCAAGACTTGTTTGTAATCGCTCTTCATTTTATCAAAAAAGAGAAGAAATTACAGACTTGATTTACTCTTTACAAACTTCATTTTAATTGAAATGAAAACTAAAACTCAAGAATTCAGTTTTTATAAAGAAGTTTATAAAATAGTTTCTAAAATTCCAAAAGGGAGAGTCACTACTTATGGAAATATTGCTTTCATTTTAGGTAAACCAAGAGCAGCCAGAGCAGTAGGATACGCGCTCAACGTCCTTAAAAAGGAGGAAACAGAAATACCATGGCAGAGAGTGATTAATTCACAAGGTATGATTTCTTTTAAAGGAGATATCTTTCGAGCCAATTTACAAAGAAAACTTTTAGAACAAGAAGGAATTCATTTTGATAAAAATGATAAAATTGACTTAAAAAAATACGGTTGGTTAAATTTATGAATATACATCCAATAGCCATTACAATTGCAGGCTCTGATTCGGGAGGTGGGGCAGGAATCCAAGCCGATTTAAAAACTTTTCAAGCAAATGGAGTTTATGGAACCTCTGCTATTACTTGTGTTACGGCGCAAAATCCAAGTGGAGTTACATCTATAGCCGAACTTCCCTTAGAAAATATAGAAAAACAAATTCTTGCTATTTTAGATTTTTTTCCAGTAAGTTCGGCAAAGACTGGAATGTTGTTCACGAAAGAAATTATTCAGTTAGTTGCAAAAATTATGCAAACAAGAAAATTTCCACTAGTAGTGGATCCCGTAATGGTAGCTACAAGCGGAGCAAAACTTTTAAAAGATGATGCAATAGATTCTATGCAAAAAGATCTCATTCCTATTTGTGATTTGATTACTCCAAATGCAGATGAAGCCAGTTTACTTTTGGGATTTCATGTAACCAGAGAAAATATGAGGGAAACGAGTAAGGAACTTTTTAATCACTTTCACGTTCCCGCGTTATTAAAAGGAGGGCATTTAGAAAAAAATGGCACTGTAGTAGATATACTTTATGATGGAAAAGATTACTATGAATTTGAAACAAATTACATTCTTGGTAAGAGTACCCACGGAACAGGATGTACTTACTCTGCTGCTATTGCCGCTCAACTTGCAAAAAAATTTAACTTACAAGAAGCAATTCAAAAAGCAAAAGAATACTTACATAAAACCCTTGAACAATCACTAAATCTTGGGAAAGTAAGGGGTTTAAATCATAGCCCAGTTTAAAATTTTTATATGTTACAATCAACTTTAAAACTAAAACAAAATGCAGTCATTCAAGTAGATGGAGATAAGTCTATCTCACATCGTGCCGTTTTATTTTCAGCACTTGCAAAAGGTCAAAGTCGTATTGAAGGATTTTTGGAAGCAGAGGATCCTTTAAATACTATGCGTTCTTTTTCTAAGTTGGGAGTAAACTACAGAAAAGTCTTTCACGGCATATATGAAGTAAAAAGTCCGGGTAAAACAAATTTACAATCTCCAAAAGAAATTTTAGATTTTGGAAATGCAGGAACAGGAATTAGGCTTTCTGCGGGTTTACTTGCAGGTCTACCAAATGTGTCAGCAACCTTAACGGGAGACGAATCTCTTCGAAAACGTCCAATGAAAAGAATTATTGATCCTCTAAACCAAATGGGGGCAAACGTACATTCTCAAAATAACGACGGAAAGGCTCCTTTAATCATTCATGGTAAACAATTAAAAGATTTTACTTATGAAAGCCCTTTATCCAGTGCTCAAGTGAAGTCTTGTCTTATGCTTGCTGCCATTTCTTCAAATGTTTGTTTGGAATACAAAGAAACTGAACTCTCTCGTAATCACACTGAAAACATATTTCAATTTTTAGGTGGAAAAATTATTTATAAATCTACAACGCATTTTAAAATAGAACCTCCTTACAATTTCTCTGGTACGAATTTTCGTATACCCGGAGATATCTCTTCTGCGGCGTTTTTTATTGTATTAGCTCTTTTATCTAAAAAGGGAAAATTACTCATTGAAAATATAGGACTCAATCCTGCTCGCACGATAGGGTATCAAAAGGACCAATTTTACGCATCATTTGGCATTGATCTTGCTGATTATAATCTTCATAAC
>CALDSP010000029.1 GCA_937924465.1 uncultured Leptospiraceae bacterium | reverse complement strand
AACCGTGTGTAAAGGCTTTATGTTGTTCACTCTTTCTACCTAGTATAGCATAAAATATACCCTTAACTAAAAAAGGAAATCCTCCAGTAAATATGAGGCGCAGTACTATTGTATAAGTTTGCATAACTAATTTTTTGTATTCTTTGTTTTTTACACTTAAATCTTGTTTTAGATATTTAAATGGATTTTTCATAAATCCAAAATTTAGGCAAACAAGTTAAGTAAAAGAAGAAACGAGGATTGGAAGGAAAAATTTTATTTTATCTTGCAAAAAGTGAACTAGCATTTTTCAATTCACTTTCTTACTTAAAAAAATTAGAAAATTACTTGACGAATTTTCGATGGAATTTATCTTTAGTTTAAAAATTTAGAATTATTCTAAAATATAAGGAGAATTCATATGCCCTTTGTAACATCCAAAGCCCCTGATTTTGAAGCTGAAGCTGTAATTGGTTCAGAAATCAAAAATATAAAACTTTCCGATTATAAGGGAAAATGGGTAGTTCTTTTCTTTTATCCATTGGACTTTACTTTTGTATGCCCAACCGAGATCATTGAATATGATGCCAAGTTAGATGAATTTAAAAAAATTGGAGCTGAAGTAATTGGAGTTTCTGTAGACAGTGTATTTACACATTTAGCATGGAAGCAAACTCCAAGAAAGCAAGGTGGAATTGGAGAAATTCGTTATCCACTAGTTGCTGATTTAACCAAAAAAATTTCTAGTGATTATGGAGTTTTAACGGAAGGAGGAGTAGCTCTTCGAGGAACTTTTATTATTGATCCCAAAGGTATTGTGCGTCAGGCTACTATAAATGATCTTCCTGTAGGAAGAAACATTGATGAGGCAATTCGTTTAGTAAAAGCCTTTCAGTATACTGATGTTCATGGAGAAGTATGTCCTGCAAATTGGCAAGAAGGTGGTAAAACTATGGTTGCCGATCCAGTGAAGTCTAAGGAATATTTTTCATCTGTAAACAAATAAAATTGAAATCCTCAACTCTTGACGAAAGTCTAGGGTTGAGGTGTTTTATTAATTTGCACGTAACGTCAAAGGAGTAAACTATGCAAGCTCTATCAGAAGAAGAACGCTATTATAAGCCTGATAACTTTCCTAAAGGACTCACTCGTAAAGTAGTAGAATCTATTTCACATATAAAAAATGAACCGGGCTGGCTTACAGAATTTCGTTTAAAAGCTTTTGAAATTTATCAACAAAAGCCCATGCCTACTTGGGGTTTCTTTCCACAATTTCATGTAGATATTGATAGTTATGTGCATTATGTAGGAGCAAACCGTACTAAGAAAAAATCTTGGGAAGAGGTAGATCCCGAAGTTTTAAGAAGTTTTGAAAAATTAGGAATTCCCGAACATGAAAGAAAGTACTTAGCCGGTATAGAGGCTATGAATGATTCTGAAACTGTTTATGCTAATGTAAAAAAAGAGTTAGAGGAACTAGGAATTATCTTTTGTGATATTGATACAGCTATAAGAGAATACTCTGAACTTGTGAGAAAGTACTTAGGTACAGTTGTAACTATAGGGGACAATAAATTCTCTGCTTTAAACAGTTGCGTGTTTAGTGGTGGTTCGTTTGCTTATTGTCCTAAAGGAGTTAAAACCCCCATGCCACTCCAAGCATATTTTAAGGTAACAGCAGAATCCTCTGGACAATATGAAAGAACTTTACTAATCGCCGATGAAGGTTCTGAAATTGAATATAGTGAAGGGTGTAGTTCAGTTCAAGACAAAGGTACAAATTTTCACACTGCAGTAGTAGAACTCATTGCTCACAAAAATGCAAAAATAAATTACACTACTATTCAGAACTGGAAAAAAAATATGTACAATTGGACTGTCAAACGTGGACTTTGTGAAGAAGGAGCTCACATAACGTGGACTGATTGCAATATTGGAGCCAATACCATCAAATACCCTGGAATTATTTTAAAAGGAGATAACTCAACAGGGACAGTTTTGTCCTTAGCCTTCGCTGGACATGGACAAGTTCAAGACACGGGAGCAAGGATTATTCATATTGGTAAAAATACTCGAAGCAATGTACTAGCTAAAGGAATTTCTTTGGATGGAGGGATAAATTCTTATAGAGGACTTATAAAATTTGAATCTTCGGCAACGGGAGCTTTAAGCCATGTAAAATGTGATGGTTTAATTATGGATGACCATTCTGTTTCTACAGCTTATCCTTATAATGATATTTCTGGAGAAAATGGTTCACTCAACTATGAAGCTACAGTTTCAAAAATTGATGAAGAACAACTTTTTTATTTGCAGTGCAGAGGAATTGCAGAAGATGATGCCAAAGTTCTCATTGTAAATGGATTTTGTGAAAGCATAGTGAAGGAATTAAATGTTGAGTATTCTGTGGAAATGTCCAGACTCATTCGTATGATTTTAGAAGATGGAAAAGTAATTGCAGAAACTCCCATTGCAAATACAGTAGGACCAAATTGTTCATGAAATACAATTTAATAAGCGCAAGTTTTGTTGGAATTTGGGAAAAACCTTTTTTAAACATTCCAAATTTAGATAGAAAGTTTTGTTTAGATTTATTTTTTGATCCCTACAATACAACTTGCGGACTCACTCAAGAAGGGTTTGTAATTGCAAAACAATTTACAAATCCACCCCATCCCAGTGTTATTATCAATTCAAACCGAATTCAAGTAACAGAACTCAGTATTTCCAGAACTTGTGATGTAACTTCTACAGTTTTAGAAATTTTAAGAGAAACCAATCCTACTGATATGCTTTTTCCTTTTTCCTCTATTGGAGTCAACATGGAACATGAATGGATTGAACTTTCTGAAACATTTGAGAAAGTATTTTCTAAAGCAATTTTTAATAATCCATTTTCTGATGCAGTATTTAGCATTCCTTATGACATTCGATTTGAAACAAAACTGCAGTCGGGTTATAAATTCAATTTTATCCTTCAACCAAGAGCAGGTCATAAGGATGGAATTTTCTTAGGTTCCAATGACGACCGCTTTTGGTCTGAAAAACCTGCTCCTACAAAGGAACTTCTTTTAGATATGTTTACAGAGTCTGCTAGAGAAATTAGAAGACACTTTGATCCTCTTTTTATTTAAATTTATTTTTGATGCTTGTTTTATTTTTATATGAAGAAAATTGAAAAGCCTAAAACATGGAGGCTTTTCGTGAACAACAGAATAGCCGTTTGTACTTTTTTTAAGTTTTAAACTTTTTTGATAAATAATAAATGAATTTTTATTTTTTTCCTAATACTTCAATTACTTCTGGTGGAGCTTGGACTAACTCTACTAGTACTCCCTCAGAACAAAAAGGAAACTCTTCATTTCCTTTAGGATGAATAAAACAAACATCATAACCCGAAGCACCTTTTCGAATTCCTCCCGGTGTAAAACGCACTTTCTTTTCTGTAAGCCATTCTACACAAGCTTTTAAGTCATCAATCCAAAGTCCAATATGGTTGAGCTTAGGTTCATGAACTTTGGGGCTTTTATTTGCATCTATAGGTTGCATGAGATCTACTTCTACAGCATAAGGACCGTTTCCAATACGAGCAATGTCTTCATCTACATTTTCTTTTTCACTTTTGAAATTATTTACAATTTCTAGTCCCATTAAATCTATCCAAAAGTGTTTAAGCTTGTTTTTATCTTCATGTCCAATAGCGATTTGTTGAATTCCTAACACACGAAATGGTCTACTCATTATCTTCCTCCCGTTCTGTAATTAAAGCAAAATCAATTACTTTTTCATTTTCTTGTAAATTTACAACTTTTACACCTACTGCACTTCGACCCACTTGAGAAATTTCACTCACTTTAATGCGAATGATCATACCTGAGTCTGTAATAATGATGACTTCATCTTCTGGTTTTACAGAGGCAATTCCTACTGCTTTACCACATTTTTCATTTACTTTAATAAAAGTCATTCCTTTTCCACCCCTTCCCTTTGTGCCAAATTCTTCAAGGGGAGTGCGTTTTCCAAAACCTCTTTCAGTAATTACAAGCAAATCAGAGTTTGGTTCCACAATACAAACCCCTGCTACTTCGTCACTTTCTTCTAAACGAATTCCAATAACCCCACTTGCATTTCTACCTTGGCAACGTAAGTCTACTAAATTTGTTCTAACAGCAGAACCTTCTTTACTTGCAATCAGTAAATCATCATCCGGACGAATTAAATCTACAAAGATTAAAGAATCATCTTCTCGCAAATTAATAGCAATAATTCCATTTTTTCTAGCGTTTGCAAATTCACTTAGAAAAATCTTTTTTATAAAACCTTTTCTAGTTGCCATAATTAAGGTTTCTTCATTAAAATCTTCAACCGCGCAAAAAGAAGTAATCATTTCGTTAGGTGAGAGACTAATCAATGCTTTCAGTGATTTTCCTCTTGTTTCCTTTGTTCCTACTGGGAGTTCATAAGCCTTCATAACATACACTTTGCCTAAATTTGAAAAGAACATTAAATGATCATGAGTAGAAACAATTTTAATCATTTTTACAATATCATCTCTTTTATTGGAGCCAGTGACTTGTACGCCTTTGCCTCCTCTTCTTTGTCTTTTGAATGTATCAAGCGGAAGACGTTTTATAAATTGATCTTCTGTAATTTGAACTACTACATCTTCATTTGCAATTAAATCTTCTGCTTCAAACTCACTTGAGTCTATGCTTTCTAAACTAATTTCTGTAAGTCGTTTGGTGGCGTATTTATCTGCTACTTCGTTTAATTCGTGAACAACAATTTCATCTACTCGTTCAGATTTTTCTAATATATCTTTTAGGTTAGCAATTTGTTTTTTGAGTTCGTCTAGTTCATCTATAATTTTTTGTACTTCCAAAGAGGTAAGTCTTTGAAGTCTCATATCTAAAATCGCATCTGTTTGAACTTCTGTAAGTGGGAAGGCTTGCATAAGTTCTTCTTTAGCTTCTTTTGGTGTTTTTGAAGCTCTTATAATACGAATCACTTCATCTATACTATCTAAAGCAATTTTTAGACCTTCTAAAATATGAGCTTTTTCTTCGGCTTTTTTTAAATCAAACTTTGTTCGTCGAATTATAACATCTCTACGATGATCTAAATAAGCACTTAGTAATTCCTTTAAATTAAATAACTTGGGTCTGCCTTTATGAATAGCAAGCATTGTAATTCCAAAACTCACTTGCAATTGAGTCATTTTTAATAATTGATTTAAAATGATTTGAGAATTTGCATCTCTTTTAAGATGAATTTCTATTCGAATCCCTTGCCTATTGGATAAATCTAATATTTCTGAAATTCCTTCAATTTGCTTTTCATTGACAAGCTCTCCAATTTTTTCTAGTAAACTTTTTTTATTTACCATATAGGGAATTTCTGTTATAACAATTGTTTCTCTCCCTTTCGGTGTAGTTTCTATATCTACTTTAGAACGGATTCGAATGCTACCTTTTCCAGTAGAATAAGCTGAGTAAATTCCATCTTTGCCTATAACAATTCCACCAGTAGGAAAGTCTGGTCCTGGTAAAATTTCCATGAGTTCTTTGATTGTAATATTTGGATTTTTTTGTAGAGCAATTACTGCTTGTATAGTTTCTTTTAAGTTGTGTGGAGGTATATTTGTTGCCATTCCTACTGCAATTCCAGAGGCACCATTTACTAATAAATTAGGAAAGTTAGCAGGTAAAACGTCTGGCTGTTCTTTTGTATCATCAAAATTGGGAGAGAGATCAACGGTTTCTTTTTCAATGTCACGTAACAACTCTTCGGCAATTTTTGAAAGTCTAGCTTCCGTATAACGATAAGCAGCCGCACTATCTCCATCTACAGAACCAAAATTTCCTTGTCCTTGAATGAGAGGTACACGCAAAGAAAAGTCCTGCACCATTCTTACAAGTGTATCATAAACGGCAGTATCTCCATGTGGATGATAGTTCCCTATTACTTCCCCAACAATCTTAGCGCACTTTACAAAGGGTTTATCACTTGTCCAACCACGTTCATTCATAGCATGTAAAATGCGTCTATGTACAGGTTTAAGTCCGTCTCGCGCATCGGGTAAGGCTCTACCTACAATTACGCTCATAGCATAATCAAGGTAGGCGTCTTTCATTTGATCTTCTACTTCTACGGGAATCACTCGAATTCCGTTTTGAATAGCTTGTGCAATGTCTGGTCTAGAAGCTGTGCTAAACTTAA
>CALDSP010000028.1 GCA_937924465.1 uncultured Leptospiraceae bacterium | reverse complement strand
AGTTTAATAGACGAATAATCAAATAAGGAGCAAGAGCCAAACCTGCAAGAAATATGGCTCCCGGAAGTGTAATTCTATTTAGAACTTTTTCAATAAAGACTTTTGTATCTGTACCCGGTCGAACGTTAGGAATGAAACCACCATACTTTTTTAGATTTTCAGAAAGTTCTTGTGGATTATATAAGATAGCTGTGTAAAAATAAGCAAAAAATATAATCAAGCTGGTATATAAAATGTAGTAGAATATAGAACGATACCATATTACAGAAAAAGGGTTAAAAAAATCTAACAAAACTGCCCAGCCTGCCCACGGAGCACTATAAGAAGAGAGAGCCTGAACCAAAGTTTGCGGAAATAAAATCAAACTTGAAGCAAAAATAATTGGCATAACACTTGCACCATTTACTTTGAAAGGAAGACTTTGACTTCTAGCCTGAACCATTCTTCTTCCCACCATTTGTTTTCCATATTGAAGAGGAATCTTTCTTACACCTTGTGTTAAGATTACTGTAAATGCTATTAGCAAGACAAAGATAAGGATTAAAATAAGGATTGCTAGAGGATCTGCTTTATCGGTTGTAAATAGTTGGACAATCGCCTCTGGCATTCGACCAATAATTCCTGCAAAAATGATGAGAGAGGAACCATTTCCAATTCCTCTTTCAGAAATCTGTTCTCCCATCCACATAAGAAGCATTGTACCTGTAGTAATGGAAAGCATTCCTATGGGAATAAACCAAGAGCGCATAGAAGGATCTATAAGCCCCGGATAACGAGCCGGATTAGCTGCAGTTCCTGTAGAAAGATTTACTGCCATATATAATACTGCTAAACTTTGAATACCACAGAGTACCAAAGTGCCATATTTGGTATATTGCATAATTTTTTTTCTTCCTTCCTCTCCTTCCTTTTGAAGTTTCTGGAGTTGAGGGATTAAAACCATAACCAACTGCATAACAATGGAGGAAGAAATATAAGGCATAATACCAAGAGCAAAGATAGAAAATTTTAAAAGAGCTCCTCCTGCAAACAAATCTACCATGTTTAAGAATCCTTGAGAGGAATCTGAAGTAATTCCAGAAGCAACAACACTGTTAATTCCGGGTAAGGAAATATGAGTCCCCATACGGAACAAAAGTAACATAACAATGGTAAAAAGAATTTTGTTCCTTAACTCTTGAATTCCAAAAATGATCTTTATTGTATCTAACATAAGCGTTTATGAATGTGCTATAATTTGCTTTTTTCGAATTTGTATAGAACCACCCGCCTTTGTAATTTTTTCTTCAGCGGATTTGGAAAAAGCATCAGCAATAATATTTACAGGAGAAGAAATCTCTCCAAGACCCAAAATTTTAACTTTCTTAGTTGCATCTTTAATGATACCTTTTTGCTCTAACAATTCAGGAGTAATTTCCCCTCCCATACCGTTCTTAGCTAAAACTAACAAATTTACAGGCTGATAGACTTCCTTGAATTTACTAGTAAAACCTCTCTTTGGAAGACGAAGAAGCAACTTCATTTGTCCTCCTTCAAAGCCCGGTTTCATGTTTGCTGCCCTTGCACGCTGTCCTTTTTGACCTCTAGTAGAAGTTTTTCCCATTCCAGAACCCGGCCCACGCCCAATTCTTTTTCTTTTCTTACTAGAACCATCCGGCGCGGTAATAAGGTTACTCGTGTTTGAGGTTTTGGATTTTTTCTTTCTTTTACCACCAACTGCATCTGCCCTTGTGTATTTTTGCTTCTCTGACATATTATACCTTCTCAATTTTTACTAAATATTCTACTTTACGGAGCATTCCCTGTAACACAGGACCCTGTTTATGAACCCTTGACTTTCCAATTCTACCCAATCCTAATGCACGAAGAACTTTTTTGTGATTAGGAATTACCCCAATTGAACTTTTTACTTGTGTTATTTTAACCTGTTCTTCCATAAGATTATTTTAAATTTCCTCTTGACCAAAAAGTTTTTTTAAAGAGATTTTCCTCTTTTTAGCTGCCATGAGAGGGGTTTCTAATTGTTTTAGTGCCTCCAAGGTAGCTTTTACAATATTCATAGGATTTCCCGAACCAAAGGACTTAGAAAGAATATCTTGCACACCTACTCTCTCTAAGACTGTTCTTACAGCTTCTCCTGCAATAATTCCCGTACCTGGAGCGGCTGGCTTAAGAAGAACTTTAGTACTTTTAAATTTTCCAATCACTTCATAGGGAACTGTATGTCCTCGCATATTGATTGTAACTAAATTTTTCTTTGCTGATTCAATTGATTTGCGAATTGCATCGGGAACTTCATTTGCTTTTCCAAATCCAATTCCTACTCGTTTCTTAGAGTCCCCAACCACGGTAAGAGCATTAAAAGAGAATCTGCGCCCTCCTTTCACTACTTTAGCGACCCTATCAATTTTTACTACTTTTTCAGAAAATTCTTTTACTTCTTCTTCATTCATCATCATGTTTAAAACTCCAATCCATTTTCCCTTGCAGAGTCAGAGAAAAAAGCAAGCCTTCCATGATAAATCATTCCAGAACGATCCAGCATGACTTGACTAATTCCTTTTTCTTTTGCTCTTTGGGCAATTCGTTTTCCTAACTCAACGGCACAATCTTTGTTTTTTCTAGAAAAAGTTTGAATAGGAAAATCTTTTTCAGAAGTAGTAGCTTGCACTAAAGTTACACCCTTATGATCATCTACAATCTGTGCCATTAAATAGCGATTTGTTTTATTAAAAATCAAACGAGGTCTTGAACCGTTCGTCTTTAATTTATAACGAATTCTTTTTTTTCGTCTCTCATTTCTTAGTTTAACTTTGCTTTTATCTATCATTACTTCTTACCTGTCTTACCTGCCTTACGGCGTATTTGTTCATTTGCGTATTTGATTCCTTTCCCCTTATAAGGTTCAGGCTCTTTCAAGGACCGAATGTTTGCCGCCACTTGACCAACCAATTGTCTATCGATCCCACTGACTTTAATTTTTAGTTGATCTGTAACATCAATTTTAATTCCTTGTGGTTCAGGAAATACTACCTCATGAGAAAAACCCAAATTTAGTACAAGATTTGTACCTTTTTTTTGAGCTCTGTATCCCACTCCAAAAATTTCTAGGTTTTTTTCCCATCCTTGAGTCACACCTTTTACACAATTATTAAATAAAGCTCGAACTAATCCATGTAAAGCTACTGTCTTTTGTTCTTCGTTTTCTCGCTTAAACTGAACAACCCCATCTTTATTTTCCATGGAAATTCCTGGATAAATGGGAGTGTAAAGAGTTCCTAAAGGTCCTTTTACTTCAATTTTTTCTCCCGTTTGTTTTACTTCTACCTTAGGAGGCAATTTTACTGGATTTTTTCCGACTCTTGACATGCCTTTCTCCTTTACGATACTGCACAAATGACTTCGCCACCAATATTCAACTTCATGGCTTTTTTATTTGTCATAACCCCTTTCGATGTAGAAAGGATTGTAATACCTATATTACTCTTATAAGGCTTTACCTCTTCAGAACTCACGTAAACTCTTCGGCCTGGTTTAGAGACTCTTCTTATCTCTCGTATGACGTGTTTTTTCGTTTTATCATACCTAAGTTGGATTTGATATTGAAGATGTTTGCTTTCTGGAATTTCTACAAAATCTTTTATAAAGCCTTCTGACTTTAAAATTTCTAATATAGATTTTTTAAGTTTACTTCCATAAACCACACAGTCGGAATGTTTAGCACGCCCTGCATTTCGAATTCGCGTAAACATATCGGCAATTGGATCAGACATACTCATAGACACCTCTACCAGGAAGCTTTAATTACACCAGGAATTTGACCTGCACTTGCATACTCACGAAAACAAATTCTACACATTCCAAATCTGCGAAGATACCCACGTGCTCTTCCACAAAAAGGACATCGATTGTATTCTCTCACCTTAAATTTTTTCTTTTTTGCATGTCTTGCAATCATTGATGTTTTTGCCATTTCTTAACCTCTATTTTTTATAGGGCATTCCTAATGCCCAAAGTAAATCATAAGCTTCTGCGTCAGTTTTGCTTGTTGTAACTATAGTAATATTCATTCCATGAATGCTATGGACTTTATCGAATTGGATTTCGGGAAAAATTAATTGTTCTTTCACTCCCAGATTATAGTTTCCCCTTCCATCAAAGGCTTTTGGATTCACCCCCTTAAAATCCCGAACCCTTGGTAATGCCACTGTTAAAAAGCGGTCTAAAAATTCAAACATTTTATCCCCTCTTAAAGTGACCATACAACCAATGTTCATTCCTTCTCTAAGTTTAAATCCTGCTATAGATTTTTTGGCTTTTGTTTTCACTGCTTTTTGTCCAGTAATTAAACTTAAAGTCTCTAGTGCAGAATCTAGAGCCTTAGGGTTGGAATGACCCTCTCCCATTCCCACATTTAAAACAATTTTTTCTAAACGAGGAACCTGCATTGGAGATTTATACTTATATTTTTCCAATAAATATTTTTTTACTTCAGTATTGTATTTCTTTTTTAATCTAGGTTCAGCCATCCTACTTTCCTCTAGCTACTCTCTCTTTTTTACCACGTTGATTGATAGTTGTGCCTACTCTTACACCTTTTTTCTTTTTTGAATCGTAAAGCATTACATTAGATATGTGAATAGAGCCTTCAACCTCTATTACTCCTCCTTGAGGATTTTCTTGAGTGGGTCTTACAAATTTTTTTCTACGGTTTACGCCCGATACATAAACCCTATCTCTTTTTCGGTCAATGCTAAGAATTTTTCCTCTCTTACCCTTATCTTCCCCTGCAATAACAATGACTTCATCATCCTTTTGGAGTTTAACCTTCTTAAATTTAGTGGGTTTGGATCCCTTGTATGCAACTTTTTTTAACATTATAATACCTCCGGCGCAAGGGAAATAATTTTCATGTATTTTTTATCTCGAAGTTCTCTTGCAACAGGGCCAAAAATCCTGGTTCCTTTTGGGTTTCCCTTTTCATCAATCAAAGCAACTGCATTATCGTCAAAACGAATATAAGTTCCATCTGGACGACGAATCTCCTTCTTTGTTCTTACTACAACTGCTCTTTGTACCGCTTTGTTGTGAACTTTTTTTCCAACAGAATCTCGTAAACCGTAGGAAGGTTGGGCATCTTTCACAGCAACAATGATTTCATCGCCGATTGTCGCGTAACGCTTTTTAGAGCCTCCCAAAACTTTAATGCACATAACTCTTTTCACGCCTGAGTTATCTGCTACTTGTAACATAGTTTGTTGTTGTATCATAGCTATTTAGCCCTCTCTAAGATTTTTAGAAGAGTATGACGCTTTTCTTTAGAAAGAGGTCGGGTTTCTACAGCAAGAATCAAATCTCCTTCTTTGCATTCTTGTTTTTCATCATGAACTTTTAAACGAGTGGTTTTTCTTGTAATCTTTTTGAAAAGAGGATGCGCTTTCCTTGTTTCAAATTGAATTACAACAGTCTTATTCATTTTGGCACTAACCACTCTACCCTCTACTGTTTTTTGAACCTTGGGCTTTGTATTTCTCACTTCGGTCATGCTATTTTCCTTTTTCTAATTCGCGTTCTCTTTTTAAAGTTAACAGTCTTGCAATTTTTTTCTTAAGGTTGCGAATTTGACTTGGGTTTTGTAAAGTACGAGTAACCCCATAATCAAATCTTAATTGTCTTAAATTTTTCCTAGCTTCTTTTAATTGATCTAAAATTTCAGAGTCAGATATATCTTTCCAATTCTTTTTACTTTTCATACTAACTCCCTTTTAACAAAGACTGTTTGAATGGGTAATTTAAACGAAGCCATCTCAAGAGCCTTCTTTGCGGATGCCTCATCTATCCCTGCCATTTCAAACAACACCCTACCAGGACGAACTTCTGCTACCCAAAACTCTGGATTTCCTTTCCCCTTCCCCATCCTGGTTTCAGCTGGTTTTTTCGTTACAGGAGCATGGGGAAAAATACGAATCCAAAGTTTTCCACCCCTCTTTACTCTTCTATTTATAGAAACACGAGCAGCCTCAATTTGGCGTGCAGTTAAACGACCAGAAGAAGTAGCAACAAGTCCAAACTCTCCAAAAGAAACCTTGTTTCCACATTCATCTTTTCCTTTGAGTCTACCTCTCTGTCTTTTTCGAAATTTTACTCTTTTTGGTGATAGCATACTTTTTCTCTCAATTTGTTCTACGTTTTACAGCATATTTGTCTTCTTCTTCCTCTTTGTTAGGAAGATGATCTCCCGAATAAGTCCACACTTTAATTCCAATTTGTCCATAGGTAGTGAGAGCTTCTTTAAATCCGAAATCTACCTTAGCTCTAAGAGTATGAAGAGGGACGCGACCATCCATATAACTTTCTGTCCTTGCCATATCTGCCCCATTTAACCTTCCAGAGATAGCAATTTTAATTCCTTCTATCCCTCCTCTCATTGCCCTACGAAGTTCTGCTTTCATTACCCTTCTAAAAGGTTGGCGCTGTTCAATTTGTTGAGCAATAGTTTCTGCAATTGCCTGGGCAACTACTTCAGGTTTCTTTACTTCGATCAAATTAATATTGATTGGTTTGTCAGAAAACTTTTTGATTTCAGATTTAATAGCCTCAATATTAGCTCCCTTAGCACCAATTACGGAACCTGGCTTAGCCGTATGCAGGTTGATATTGATCTTTTCTGGAAATCGCTCAATGACAATCTTAACAACGGCTGAGTTTTTTAAACGTTTTTCAAGATAGTCCCGTATTTTTAAATCTTCATGGAGATTCTTTTTGTATTCTTCTTTGGCAAACCAAATAGAATCCCAAGTCCTTGTAATTCCTAAGCGTAAACCGATTGGATTGACTTTTTGACCCATTTTTTCTATCCTAAAATTAGTTCGATAATACCACTGTTATATGGCTCAATCTTTTACGAATTCGAGCCGCTCTTCCTCTTGCCCTAGCACGGTAACGTTTCATAATAGGACCGTCATCCACATAAATTTTTTTCACATAGAGTTCGGTCTCATCAATGTTTGGATCAGCTACCATAGCGTTTGCTGCGGCAGAATCCAAAAGTTTCAAAATAATACCCGAAGCTCGCTTGTTTGTAAAATTTAAAATATCTTTAGCTTCTAAATAGTCATAACCGCGAATTTCATTTGCAACGAGCCGCGCTTTTCTAGCAGAAATACGAACGTGTTTTGCTACCGCTTTAGATTCCATTATTTCTTCACCTTTTTATCTTGGTTTGCATGTCCTCTGAAGGTCCGTGTTGGAGCAAATTCTCCTAATTTGTGACCTACCATTTGATCAGCTATAAACACAGGAATAAACTTATTTCCATTGTGAATCATTACAGTATGCCCAACCATATCTGGAAAAATAGTACTTCTTCTGGACCAAGTTTTAAATGGCTTTTTATTATTCTCTGCATTCATCTTTGTGATCTTTTTCATTAAATGATCATCAATAAAAGGACCCTTTTTTAAACTTCTAGCCATACTTAATTCCCTCTACTACGATTTTTACGTCTACCTTGAACAATAAATTTATCTGAACGTCTCGGACCTCTTCGCGTTTTATACCCCTTCGTTGGTTGTCCCCAAGGAGTCACTGGATGACGTCCTCCTGAAGTTTTGCCCTCTCCACCTCCATGTGGATGATCTACAGGGTTTTGAGCAACTCCACGCACTTTAGGTCTCCAACCTAACCAACGATTTCTACCTGCTTTTCCAATAGAAACTAAGTTGTGATCTTTATTGCTAGTAATTCCAACTGTAGCATAGCAATTTTTATGAACCTTTCTTACTTCTCCCGAAGGCATTTTAAGAGTTACATAATTTCCATCCTTTGCAGCGATAGTAGCAAAAGAGCCTGCACTCCTAGCTAACTGCCCACCCTTTCCTGCATATAATTCAATATTGTGAACGTCCGTGCCTGGAGGAATTTTATCTAAAGGAAGAGCATTTCCAATTTTAATTTCTGCATTTTCAGAAGAAAGGACAGTGTCTCCCACTTTGATTCCATCAGGAGCTAAAATATAGCGATACTCTCCATCGGGATAAGAAATCAAAGAAATAAAAGCAGAACGGTTTGGATCGTATTCTATAGTCTTTACAATTCCTACTATGTCTCTTTTGTCTCTTTTGAAATCAATGATTCTATACTTACGCTTGACTCGTCCTCCCCGCTGACGCACAGTAATTCTACCTTGAAACCCTCTTGCCGCTTTATAAGGTAAATTTAGAAGAAGCGGTTTATAAGGCTCTTCAGTGGTAATTTCCGTAAAGTCTAAAACTGTCTTATAACGGGTAGAAGAAGTAATTGGTTTATAGCGACGAATTCCCATAAATTATACCCCTTTACTTAGTTCCAACTCTGCTCCATTTAGAAAGGTAACTACAGCCTTTTTCCAATGAGGCTTTTGAGTTGGAATATTTCGAAATTTTCTTACTTTTCCTCTGTAAACCATGATATTGACAGAATCAGGCTTTACATTAAAAATATGTTCTATAGCCCTAGCAACTAAAGGCTTTGTTGCATTAGGATGAACTTTAAAAGTATACTTTGTGATTCTTTTTTTAATTCTCTGCCCAATTTCTTTATTGTATTGAGCTTTCTCTGTGACAAGAGGAGCAATGATAACATTCTCTAGATTCATGACTTTACAACTCCTTTATATTGCTCAACTACGCTTTTTAATGCCGACTCAGTAAGAACGAGATTGTTATTGTAAAGCAAGTCTCTACAAACAATTCGTTTTGCGTTAATGTACTTTACAAAAGGAATATTTCTTACAGAGAATTTTAAAAACTCACTTTCATCGTTTACTACAATCGCTAGATTTCCAGACTTATGCACTCCCATATTTTTGAAGATATTGTAAACAGCTTTTGTTTTATATTCAGTAAGCTGTATATCCTCAAGTATACTAATTTTGGATTCTGAAGCTTTTTTGTTTAATATAGAAACAACAGCCTTCCGCTTTACGTTACGGGACAAAGGAATCGAGTAATCTCTCTTTTTAGGACCTTGAATAGTACCACCACCACGCCAATGAGGTGCCCGAGTAGACCCCTGCCGAGCACGTCCTGTGCCTTTTTGTGCCCAAGGTTTTTTTCCACCTCCCCTCACTTCTCCACGCCCTTTAGTAGAATGATTTCCTAGCCTAAGATTTGCATTCTCTGCTTTAATTGCATCATAAATGGAACCAGAGCTAAAATTTCCTTCCTGAAACAATTCAGAAGGCAATTCAATTTCCGTTAAAAACACCCCATCTTTGGAATATTTCTTTGCTTTCATTTTCTTCTGCCTTATACCTTTTCAATAGTAATAATCCCCATGTTGTTTCCCGGAACAGAACCAGAAACAATGAGAAGATTTTTATCTTGAATGATTTTTAAAATTTTTAGCTTTTTCACTGATTGCTTTTGTCCACCAGTTCTACCTGGCAATTTGACACCTTTAAAGATTCGAGCTGGAGTTGTGCCCGCCCCCATTGAACCGGGATGATTGTGAAAACGTGAGCCATGAGTAGCCGGTCCTCCATGATGACCATGCCTTTTCACAACACCCTGAAATCCCTTTCCTTTAGTAATACCAGTCACCTTTACGTCATCCAACTCTTTGAAAACATCGGAAATAGAAACTGTGGCTCCAAGTGCTGGAGGCTCCCCATCTAGTTTAAATTCTTTGAGATATTTCTTAGGTGAAATTCCATTTTTTGCCAAATGCATTTTTTCGGGCTTGGAAATACGTGTTTCTTTTACATCTCCATAAGCTAGCTGAACCGCATAGTACCCATCTTTTTCTGGAACTTTAATTTGAGATACACTGCAAGGCCCAACTTCTAAAACGGTAACGGGTATTACGTCTCCATTTTCAGAGTATATATGAGACATCCCGATTTTTTTTCCGATTAACCCTTTCGTCATTGTTAATTCCTTACGATTTAATATCTACTGAAACTCCTGCAGGAAGTTGCAATTTCATAAGAGCTTCCACTGTATCTTCATTGGTTTCTAAAATGTCAATCAACCGCTTATGAGTTCTCATTTCAAACTGCTCTCTCGATTTTTTATTTACGTGAGGAGAACGAAGAACCGTATACCTCTCTATTTTTGTAGGGAGAGGAATAGGACCAGAGACCTTAGCCCCTGTCCTTTTTGCAGTTGCTACAATTTCATAAGTAGATTGATCTACCAATTTATGGTCAAAAGATCTCAGTTTAACTCGAATTCTCTGTCCGTTCATGCAACTACTCTATAATTTCTGCTACTACCCCAGAACCAATGGTTCGACCACCTTCACGGATAGCAAAATTCAAACCCTTATCCATGGCAATTGGATGAATTAACTCAATTGTCATAGATATATTATCTCCCGGCATAACCATTTCCACCCCCTGCGGCAGAATACAAACCCCCGTAACGTCAGTTGTTCTAAAGTAGAACTGCGGACGATAATTATTAAAGAAAGGCTTATGACGACCACCCTCCTCTTTCGTAAGGACATAAACCTCTGCAGAAAACTTTTTATGAGGAGTAATAGAACCAGGTTTAGCAAGAACTTGTCCCCTCTCAACTTCATCCTTTTTCGTTCCACGAAGGAGAGCTCCAATGTTATCCCCTGCCTCCGCTTGGTCTAAAATTTTTCGGAACATTTCAATTCCAGTTACCACAGTCTTTTGAGTTTCACGAATTCCAACAATTTCTACTTCATCATTTACTTTGAGAATTCCAGCCTCCACTCTACCTGTAGCCACAGTTCCACGACCGGTAATAGAGAAAACGTCCTCCACTGGCATAAGGAAAGGTTTATCGGTAATCCTTTTAGGAACAGGAACGTAAGTATCTAAAGCCTCCATAAGGCGATCAATGGATTTCATTCCCAATTCATCATCATCCCCATTTAAAGCTTTTAAGGCAGAACCGTACACAATAGGAACCTCTCCTTGTCCTTCCTTTGGAAAACCATACTTTTTCAAGAGATCCCGAATTTCTTCTTCTACCATAGCGATCATTTCTTCTCGCTCATCATCAGCCAACATGTCAGCCTTATTTAAATAAACAACGATATAAGGAACTCCAACCTGACGAGCTAAGAGTATATGCTCCTTAGTTTGAGGCATTGCCCCATCTGTAGCAGAAACAACCAAGATAGCAGCATCCATTTGAGCCGCTCCTGTAATCATGTTTTTTACATAGTCTGCGTGACCAGGACAGTCTACATGAGCATAATGACGATTTGTAGTCTCATACTCTTGGTGAGAGGTAGCAATTGTAATTCCTCTTGCCTTTTCTTCGGGAGCATTGTCAATTTCATCATACTTAACTGCTTTATTTTTGCCACCAATTCTCTTAGCGAGTGTATGCGTAATAGCAGCAGTTAAGGTAGTTTTGCCATGATCCACATGCCCAATTGTTCCAACGTTTAAATGAGGTTTACTCCTATCAAACTTTTCTTTAGCCATTTTGTTATTACTCCTGTTTATAATCTCATAATTCCAAGTGATTTATGGGGACTTCACTGTATTCATTTACAGAGAAAAATGTATCCATTGCAACCTGACCCTTTCCCTGTGTTATATTTCGAATGCTACTCAGCAAACCCAATACATTTTCAGATGCTGAATCTGCCCTTAAATAGGACCTACCATCTTGCAAAACTTCTAAAGATTGCACTCTCACACCTCTCTTACTCAGTATACCCATTACACCACCAGTGTAAGAATGAGGAAAAACCATCTCAATTTTTGTTATAGGTCCAATACCAATACAATTTTCCAAATAAGGCTTTATACCGCTAATAATAGAGACCTTTACTAAACTTAGAACGTGTTCATCTACAGTTGCGAAAAACTCATAGGCAACCACTCTAAGCTGCAAACCCAAAACGGGATTGCCATAAAATCCATAAGATAATATCTCATGAAATGCAGCCTCTATTGCTTGCTTAACAGCCGCATTAATACTGCATTCAAAAATAACAGCATTTTCAAAGTCCGTTCGAGCCTCTAAGAAGCCGTTTATTTTTCCACTCTTCCACCCTTTACTTGGGACCGAGTGCTCGAATATCACCTTTTTTGCCAGACTTTTATATAGACCATATTTTGCAACCCTAAAATTTTTTATTTGGAAAATTTCTCCTACAAAAAATTCCAATCTCTTCAAGGAAACCTGCAAATGAAGTTCTCCAATTCCCTTCAATTCCCACTGTCCTGTATCCAATCTTTTGGAATAAGAAAGCCCTACATCTTCCCAAACAATCATATCTAAACCAATTTTTAATTTTTCACGAACTTCTTCAGAAACAGGTTCTACAATTACAGAAAATTCTTTCGGAAAAAATAAGCCTTCATTCACAAGATTCTGCCTTGGTGTATTTGTCAAAATTTGCCCAATTGATATATTAGAATTTTCTAATATACTTTCTTGGATTGGAATGACTCCTATATTATTACTTGAAATAAATTCTACTTCTTGAGCTCCTCCAGGAATGATTTGAAAAAGTTGTTTAATTTGGAAAGAATCTTCTCCATAATATAAAACATCTCCTTTGTGAATTGGAATATGTGTTTTTAAATAAAAAATTTTTCCTAAAAGAGGATGTATTTGTTTTTTAAAAATGGTTGCCACGATATTTTCTGAACTTTCTTGAATTGGAATCTCTAGCAAAGTTAGAAAGTGTAAGAATGCTTTTATACCTTCTCCATACAATGCACTTCCAGCTAAGATTGGAATAAACTTTCTTTGAAAAAAACCTTGCTTAATACCTTGATAAATTACTTTTTTAGGATCTTTTAGCTTGAAATACTTTTCAGAAAGCTCCTCACTCCACTCAATCAATGGAAGTTCTATTTCTTCGTAAATTTGTTTTAATTCAAAAACGTATTCAAAATCTTTTTCAGAGTGCTCAATGAAAAGTGGACAAACCTTAAACTCATGAAATAATTTTTTAATTTCATCCACAAATAAATGAATAGTTCGAAGTCTATCAATCTTATTAAAAAAAACAATGACTGGAATTTCTCTTTGTTTTAATTTTTCTGCGATCATTTCTGTTTGGGAACGAATTCCAGCAGTTACATCAATCAATAAAACAGCTAAATCAATAGCTAATAAAGCTGAGTCTACTTGTGAATGAAAATCTAAATGTCCAGGGGTATCTACAATATTGAAATAGTAAACATCTTTTTTATGTTTGTATCGAACATGCACAGTGGAAGTGGTGATGGAAATTCCCCGCGCAATTTCTTCAGGTAAAGTGTCCATTTCTGTTGTACCTTCTTCCACATTTCCGGGAGAAACAAGCTCCCCTACTTCATATAAAATTCTCTCTACAAAAGTAGTTTTGCCTGCGTCTATATGGGCAAAAATTCCAATATTAAATAATTTAGGTTTCATGAGTTCAAACTTTCTTATTCATGACCAAACTTTCTTTCACTTCCAATAAAGCAAGGATTGGTTTGAAAAATGTTCTCAAGTTTTTTATTTTGATCTATTTTCAAAAGAGGTTTTTGAAAACTTATAATAAAATTATACTTTCCTCTATAAA
>CALDSP010000027.1 GCA_937924465.1 uncultured Leptospiraceae bacterium | reverse complement strand
CACATGTATCCATCTAATTCCTTAGAATAGTACTAATAAGCGTTTTTTTATCATATTCTGTCATTATTTCTGTTTTCTTCACTTTTACCTCCGTTCCAGAAGTATATTCAATCAATTTGAATTTAGACTTGCCTTTTGCCTTAAATAGATCTACTTTCGTATACATAACGTTATAATCAAGGGACGCATTGTTTTCTTTTAGTTTTTTGTGCAAGCAAAACCGAAAAATACTTATAAACGAAACAATTCACACAATTTGATTCATTTGAACGTGTCTAAGACGTGAAATTTTATCATTTATACAAGTGATCCTCGTAATAGTCAAGAGTTAAATATATATTTCTTAGAACTATTTCCTAGTTCTAGTAAGGTTTTTATAGATCGTATCATACCATCAAGAACCTTGTTTATTCTTATCCTATTTTTTTATTTTATACTGGAAAAAGATTTAACCTCTTCTTTTATTCCCTTGAATATATTTTATAATACGCTTTTGCAAAATATTCGAACCTTCTCTCCAATTTCGACTCCAATCTAAACTTCCATTTGCCCCTACCATATTAGTAATATAAAAAAAAGCAGTGAAAGCTAAATTAAAACGATTCGCAACATAAGCCAAGCTAAAGGCTTCCATATTCTCCACTCCTACATCAAAAAGATATTCCACAAGCTCTTCTGAAGTTAAATCTATTAAAGTAACGTAATTCATAGAGTTTGTAATCGTGCTTGGAAATCCCAATTCATCGATCATAGCTTGGGTCTTTTTATCGATCTTTGTTAAGACATGCTTTGTGACTACTTCAGGAATTTTTGCCATTTGCCTAATTTCTGCAAGATCCCGATACAAAAATTTATTCGAACATACCATATCCCCTATAGTATATCCAGAATGTTTATAAGCCCCTGCTGAACCAAGAAAAATAATAGATTTAATTTTGTCTGTATTTCCTAAGTATCTGTGAAGAGCAAAAGAAGAGTCATGTATTCCCACACCTGTGTTGTAAACTTTTAAGCCACTCACCCTTGCTAATAAATCTGTCTCTCCGTCAAAAGAACCACAGAATAATGTACTTGCCCATTCCTTCATTCAAGTTACAATAATCCCAAAGTTTCATCAAACCCTACCATAAGGTTCATATTTTGTAATGCTTGTCCTGCCGCTCCTTTACCCAAATTATCTATAGCTGAAATTATTACTAAAATATTTTTATCAGTTCTATAAGAAAAATCTAAATAATTTGAATTTTGCACATTACGTAACTCAACGTCTTCTGGTTTAGCCAAAATTCGAATAAAAGGCTCATCATCAATAGTTGTGAATTCTGCTTGTAACTCTTTTAGACTGATTTCTTCGTAAAATTCAAAAACAAAGGTAGATAAAATTCCTCTGTAAATAGGTAAAAGATGAGGAGTAAATACAATACGGGGTATAGTATCAACTCCACAACTAGAATACTCTATCATTTCTGGAACATGTTGATGAGTGAGAACCTTATAGGCACGAAAATTTTCATATGTGTTAACAAAGGTAAATCCTACATCTTCTGTTCTTCCACCTGCACCACTCACTCCCGACTTAGAGTCAACAACAATAATGCCTTTTAGTTTTTTTCTTAGTTCTCCCAAAAAATAAATAGGCAAAATTACGGACGTTGCGTAACAACCCGGATTTGCAATAAAGCTAGAGTTTCTAATTTTTTCTCTAAATAGTTCTGGAAGCCCAAATACGACATGTTTCATTAAATGAAAAGACGTATGCTGAATACCATAGTATTTTTCAAATTCTTCTTGGTTGTGTAATCTATAAGCACCAGAGAGATCAATTACTTTGTGCCCCTTATCTAATAATTTAGGAGCTAAATCTAACGAAACTTCATTTGGAGTAGCTAGCACTACTAAAGAACCTTTAGGAACTTCTGTCTCATGAGATTGAAACGTGAGAGATTTAGGAAAGTTTAAATTTGGAAAAACATCATCCAGGGTTCTTCCTACTGTTTTATTGCTTGTTATGTGCACAACTTCAAAATTCGGATGATTCTTTAAATACCATAACAACTCCCTCCCCGTCAACCCACCTGCGCCTATAATTGACACTTGCATAAATTTTCCTTTGAATTTAAGTTTCTGACAAAACCCCAATCGCCCTTGCTGCCATAGTGCCTTCTAGAATTGCTCGCTTTGCATCCAGTGCTTTCGCTTCTTTAGCACCTCCAATTACATAACTTGGAATCTCGGGATGTTTAGCTTGAAATTCTTTTGCCAGACTATCCTCTTTTTCTTGCCCTGCGCAGATAAGAATGGAGTCGCAAGGAACAGTTTTGGTTTCTCCATTTTTCAACTCTATAACCAAACCTTCTTCTGTGACTTCTTTATAATTGAGAGAAGTGTAAAAATCCACTCCAGCACTTTGCAATTCTTGTAGCAAAGCCCAACCAGTAGTCTGCCCAAGTCCTGCTCCAATTTTACCAGAACGTCGAAATATGGATATTTTTCGATCATTTGAATGAACCTGAATTTGTGCGTTTGTAAAACTTTCTACATTGTACTTTCGAAAGTATTCTTCAATTGTTGGATCATGATCTTCTAAAAGTTTATGAGCTGAATCACAAGCAATCCCCCCTCCTCCAATGATGACTACATTTTTACCAGGCACGTAACGTCCTTGTAAATAATCTGTATAATAACCATGAGGCTTCTTTTCCAGTCCTTTAATTTCCACTTTTCTTGGTGTAACTCCTGTAGCAAAAATAACTGCATCTGGCTTAAGTTCTTCTAATAAAGAAATTGTAGCGATTGTATTCAGGCGAATATCAACATCCAAACTAGAAAGTTCGTTTTTAAAGTAGCGAATTGTTTCTTTAAATTCAAACTTACCTGGAATAGTTGCAGCCATATTTAATTGTCCACCCAATTGAGATGACTTTTCAATTAAAATAACCTCATGACCTAAAACAGCTGCTGCTCTTGCTGCCTCTAACCCTCCAGGACCAGATCCAACAACAACTACTCTGAAACGCTTTCGTTTTACAGATTTAGAAAACTCTATTTCACGGTTAGCTTCTGGATTTACTAAACAAGAAACCATAATTTCTTTAAAAGTGTGATCCAAACAAGCTTGATTACAAGCAATACAAGTGTTAATACGACCGGGTTGGTTGTTCGAAACTTTTACAATAAAATCGGGATCAGCAAGCATTGGTCGTGCCATGCTTACAATATCCGCCTCTTCATTTTCTAAAATTTTCACAATTGTTTCGGGCACATTGACACGGTTAGAAGCAATGATAGGAATCCCTTTTACATACCTTTTAATTTTTGCTGCAATCTTTGCCCATGCTCCCCTTGGAACAAGCATACTAATGGTTGGAATTCTAGACTCATGCCAACCAATTCCTATGTTCAAAGCATCAGCTCCGTTTTCTTTCAGTTCATTAGCAAGAGTAACGACTTCTTCAAAGCTTGGATTCCCCGGAATTAAATCAATGCCTGACATTCTATAGATAACTGGAAAATCTTTTCCCACTTTCTTTCGAACATTCTTCATAACTTCAATTGCAAAATTTCTTCTTCTTTCTGGTGTTCCTCCAAAGTAATCATCCCTTTGATTGGTAACGGGAGAGAAAAACTGGTTTATAAGATAACCTTCACTCCCCATAATTTCTACAGCTCCAAATCCAATCTCTTTCGCTTTTAATGCAGCATTTCCAAAATCTTCTATAGTTAGCCATGCTTCTTCTTCAGAAAGAGCCTTTGGAACATAACGATTAATAGGAGCACGAATTGAAGAAGGAGCAACTAAATCTCTATGATACGCGTAACGTCCTGCATGAAACAATTGAGCACAGAAAATTCCTTGAGGCTTGAGGGCTAAGGCAACTTTTTTTAATTCTTCACAGTCATCTTCCTTTTGAAAATTAAAAAATATATTACTTCCCTTCCCTGCATGGTTCACAGAAATTCCACCCGTAGTAATTAACGCACATCCTCCCTCAAACCGCCTACCGTAAAACGCGATCATCCTATCTGCTGTTTGCGGTAATCCTTCTAAACCCAAATGCATTGAACCCATAATAATTCTATGAGGCAAAGTAACAGATCCCAATTGAATTGGTTCAAAAATAATTGAATAATCCAAAGCATCTCTCCTTAATTTTTTTAGTAAAAAATGTTTTATATATTCCGTTTAAAATTGCATTTAAAGAAATAAAATTCAATTATCATCACTTTTCAAAATAATTTCTTAAAGTTAACTCAAGTATTATTCTTATCTGTTTCAAGATAAAAATTCTAAGAATAGTTCTGATTTTATAATTATTTATTATTAACTTACACAACATGTTTTATAAATTTAATTAGATTTAATAAGACTTTATTGCTGATACTTTGAAAAAAGAAAAATATCATTGTATAAAAAAAACATAACTAGGCAAGAAATTACAAAAATATTTTCTCATTTTCTTATACTCATCTAAGTAAAAACTCAAAAAAATCAAGCTCAAAAAGAATTCTTAACCTGCATAAAATCAAATTTTAGAGACAAAAATGTCTTGTTGTTTTATTTGGATTTGTTTGCAATCATTTATTTTATTACTTGTACATTAGTTTGATTTTGTGCCATATTTTCAATCACGAAAAGCTTGTCAATTTGTATAAATAATTGAAAACTGGAAACGTGAGACCTTTACCTATAGGAAGACAATCTTTTCGAGATATAATACAAAGAGGTGAGTTATATGTAGATAAAACTCATCATATTTATGAACTTGTAAAAAGAGGTGGAGTTTATTTTCTTTCTCGTCCAAGAAGGTTTGGCAAGAGTTTGCTTTTATCTACTTTAAAAGAAATTTTTCTTGGGAACAAACAAAGCTTTCAGGGACTTTGGATTTATAATTCT
>CALDSP010000026.1 GCA_937924465.1 uncultured Leptospiraceae bacterium | reverse complement strand
CTTAGGAATAGCTATTGGAATTTTAGAAAATTTATTTTTAAAATTAGATGTTTGGAGAATCCACGATACAAACCAAATAGCCTTAGTAACTGGAAGCATTCCCAATCCTATTCAATTTTATCTTAATAAAGACAATGGAAGTACAGTATATCAAGATATATTGATATCCTTATATAAAGATATATATCCAAATAACCAAACCAATATTCTTGCAGCTAGAAGATTTGGAACACCATTAGGAGAGGAGTACAATATGGGTTTAGATTGGAGTATTTATAGAGGGTTAAAAGTTTGGGCAACTGTTGGAATTTTTAAGCCAATGCGATATTATTCTACAGCCGGACTGATCCAAGGAACACCACAAGGAAACACACCATTTACCGGATTTCAAATGGGAACAGTGCTCATCTTTTAAATTAGGAGAGAAAAATGTTATTCAAGCTTAAAATCCAAACTTTAAAGCCCAATAAGCTGAAAAATTTTTTATTTAATGTATTGATTTTTTCTTTGATCTTTGGTTTTTTTTCTTGTACGAAGTCCCAACTAGAAAAGAAATTTTTTCCAGACCCCGGTTTTATTTTTGGAGATGCTTTATTTAAAGTATTTTGGAGTGATCCCGGAGTATCTAAAGAAACTGCTGTAGATAAGGGAATTGATAGGGAATGGGTACAATTCATTAACAATGCTAAATCTACATTAGATATTGCTATCTATAATTTAGGACGTCAAGTGATAATAGATGCAATTGTAAATGCCCGTTTACGTGGGATAAAAGTACGTATGGTAGGAGATGTGGATGAATCAGTAACGCCGGGTTATCAAACTATATTTCGCACAGATATTCCTTTTTCAGTAGGGAATGCAAATGGAATTCAACACAATAAATTTGCAATTGCAGATGGACGTTACGTGATAATGGGCACTGGAAACTTAACTGATACAGATCTCATGATGAATAATAATAATTTTGCTATTATAGAAAGCCCTAGTTTAGCTCTTGCGTATACAAAAGAATTTGAACAAATGTTTTATGGTCGGTATGCAGGAAAAAAATCTCCAAGGACTTTGAATCGAAAGCATATAGTAAATTTTACAAATCTGGAGCTTTATTTTAGTCCCTATGATGGGGAGGATTCCATGAATAAACTTATTGAACTTGTCAATAACGCAAAACGTGAAATCAACTATATGATTTTCGCATTTACACATGATGAACTTACAAGTGCTTTAATTCGAGCATCAAAGCGAGGAGTGCTTGTGAGAGGAATTCATGACTACACTTTTGTAAAAGGTGTTTCTATGGAAGGAGCGCGCCTTTACAACGCAGGTCGTCTCAATCCACTTGGAACAGGACCGTTTAACAAAGAAGATGGAAACGAAAACACAAAGATTCCGGGTAAACGCACCTCTGGAGGTAAACTACATTGTAAGACTCTCATTATAGACGGAGAGGTGGTGGCTACAGGCTCTTTCAATTGGTCTAACAACGCAATCAACAACAACGATGAAAATATGCTAGTGATTTATTCTCCTTTTGTAGCTAAAGAACTTTTAGCACAATGGGAAAGCATTTGGGGCTATGGTCGTCCTATTACAAATCAAATCTTTTTTCCATCAGGGGAGACGGCAAACTATGGGGATGTGGTATTTTCTGAAATTCTTTGGGCAGGTTCTTTTAAGAGTGGTTCAAGTTCTTCTAGTTCTGATTTAAACGACCAATGGATTGAATTGTATAATACTACAGACAAAGATATAGATTTAAGTTATTGGATTATTACATGGGATGAAAAAGAAACAGCACATTATCCTATTACCGATCGATTTGCTTGGTATGAGCCAGGCGTACATAAATTGCATAGAGTGAAAGGTAGAACTGTCATTCCCGCTAAAGGCTATTTTTTAATTAAAAACGCAAATGCTTCTTTGCCGGCTTATAATCCGAATCAATTTGATAATGACGCTGCAGACATTAAGATTGCTGGTACAAAAAACTTTCGGCTTTCTCCAGGCTTCCTACGGATGAGGCTTTATGATACAAACATGAATCTTATTGATGAAGCAGGAAATGGAGATACACCATTTGCAGGACTTTTAGATACGAAAAACAGTCGTGCTCATTCAATGGAAAGATTTTTCATAAACGGGAAAGCACTGAATGGAAAAAGTGAGGGAAGTTGGTATACAAGCAACGGCAACAATGCTTTAGGCACAAGTGGAGATCCTCTTCGAGGGGCAGGTCGACTTAGTAGTGATTATCGAAACTGTAATGTAAATCAAGGTTGTACAATTGGAACTCCCAATTCAGCCTTTAATTCTTCTTATGCTACCCCTCCTTCTAATCCTAGAGGGGGATTTTTAAATCAAACAAATGTTCCTATTTATTCTTATGCAAAAAATTTAAATGAGGCAATTATCCAAATGCGTTGGGCAATGACTCAAGCTCCAATTGTAAATGGATATAATAGCTATCTCAATCCCGATGATCCATCTCAAATAATTGTTCAAATTTCGCAAACAGCTAAGCAGTTGTACACGCTACAAGTCTTACCAAGTGGACAAGATATTACAGGACAAGTGGTAGATGGAGGATTTGTTAGTTTCTATGGATATACAGAGCAAAAAGCAAATGCTCAAATTACAGCAGTTTATCCCAGTGAGTCAAGTGGAGATAAAATTGAAATTACAGCTACTAGTGAGGGAAGTTTAAGAGGGCTAGGAGTTTATTATTTTGATTCCTCTACTAAAGATACACCTTACTTAGTTTATCGTTTGGGAGATATCTACGTAACAACCGGAGAAAAAATTTTAGTGACCATGAAACAACCGAATCTTTTGTCGGATGATAGAAGAATTGGAACAAGTAATTTTATTGATGTCAACGCAAATGTAGCAGGACAATGGGATTTATTTTCCTCTGCAAGTGGAATTCCTGCAACAGATGCGATTGTATTTTTGAGTTACAATTTAAACGAAAAACCTATGGATTTAATGTGTTATTCTAACCAAGATGGAGACATGCCAGAAGCTTTAATGAAGTATGGGTTTCGTTATGTTTATAAATTTCCAGATTCTTATAATTTAGATAAAATCTTTCCTGTAGATACAGTAAATGATTTTGAGATTCAAAAACGTTGCTCTGAATACATAGCGGGTGGTTCAGGGAAATATTTAAAACGTATCGCAAGCAACAAAACAGCAAGCGACTTTATTTGTGAGGGTTGTGGTGATTAATCTCGTAATACTTTATAAGGGTCAGAAGTATCTTCATACTTTTTCTTTTTTTGACCTGTTTGAGGATCAATGTCGTATTCTTCTAAATTTACTTTACTTGTACTGTTGCAAAAGGAGGTAAGCAATGCGAGAATTAGTAAATAGAGTATTTTTTTCATGGAAATCCCCTTTCTTTTATATATTGAATAAACTGAAATTAGCTACAACCTTTTTTTTCATAATTTTATTAAATGCATGTTACAATGAGAAAAAAAATAATCTTTACGCTTTGCAACTTCTTCTAAATGGTTGGATGAACAATGTCTTATTTTTTTATTCCAATCCAAGTATGAAAGGACAAGGTGCTGTTCACGAAGAAAATCTTTCTCGAATTATAGATGTTGCTCAAAAGAATTTACGTTGTTCTTTTTTTGATGTAAATCTAGTTGGAATTATAGATAGATTAAAACTAGCCAAACAAAGAAATGTCAAAGTTCGTGTTGCTATTGATGAAGACAATTTGAATGGAATAGGATATATTGAACTTTCTAGTTTTTTAGTTACTTTTGGTGAAGAGAGAGAGCTTTGGATTGGAAATCGGGGACTAGGACAAAATTACTTTCATGGCTGTGTAGCCGATAGTAATAGGGGATACATTCTTACTTCTCCTCCCACTTTGCAGGGTCTTTATTACTCCTCTACTATTGGAGTGTATGTTCAAAGTCATGAAGATGGAATTATAAGAAAGTTTTCAAGTGCTTTAGAACTTATTAATAATGGAGCGTATGGGTCTTCTAGGCAAAAACTTGATCAAAGAAATTATTGGCTTATCAATTCAAAAAATATTGGAGTGTATTTAGCACCTGAGGAAAATCCAGTAGATTTTCTAGAACGAAGAGTAGGAGGTGCTAGAGATTCTTTGCATGTGTATACTACAGAATTTTTGAGTAACAAAACGAATGATGGATTTAGGACGTTAGGTGACATTGCCTATGAAATTCGTTTTTCCAGTGCCTTGCAAAAACAAATCATTGGTTCTTGGAATGCTCATATCAAACCAGATGAAAAAAGTAATGCAGATTGCACGTGGAATCATTTCTTTGGAGTAGCTTGTGATCCTAATAAATCTCCATCTGAAAAACAAAATGCTCCGCGTCGGATAAATTCTTTGCAGTATCTACGAAACAATGAAATTTCAAGTTTCGTAAATCCAAATGAATGGTTTTCTAATTCTTTGAATTTATTTTTTATCGATGTAAACACTCCAAGTCCTATGGCTTTTGTAAGTTCGGCTCCCTTTTCTAATCGAGCTAATTCTTCTCATGATGGAGTTGTTTTTCTTTTGGAAGATAAAGCAAATGTAGACCCAATCTTTCAGTTTTATTTAAGTCTTTTAGAAAAAAGTCATTCTTTTGATAATATTGCTAAAGAAGCACAAGAGCTAGACGTTGTCATTTCAGAACTCAACTGGGCAGGGGGAATCAATAGACAGAAAAAACGGGAGGCGAGTGAATACATTGAGCTGTACAATAATAAAGAATATCCTATTAATCTAGAAAATTGGAAATTGGAGTGTGGAAATAATCAAAATTTTACTTTAGTTCTTCAATTTCCAAAAAATACGATCATTGGTTCTAAATCTTATCTTTTAGTAACAGATGAGAAAGCCACAATTCTTCAAGATGTATCCTTAAAACGAGACTTTGGTGGTTTGGATCTTATTTCAGATGCAAATACAGAACAGTGTAGACTTTTGAGTTCAAATGGGTTTGTAATCGATACAATTGGAGTAAATGGAGTAAAATTTTCTTCCGAACCTTTAAAACTGGGAATGCTAGATATTGACAACAACGTTATACGAAGTATGGAGCGTATACATTTAGATCAAAAAGGAGATACTCTAGAAAATTGGCATACTAATTCTCATTCTCAAATTCGAAGTAATATAAACTTTACTAAAGATTTTATTTACTATACTTTTGGGACACCGGGTTATGAAAATAGTGCTAATATTTCCGTTCCGGTACTTCCACCTAGTAAAGCTAGAAGTTTAGTGATTAATGAAATTGGAATCAACTATCCAAACACCAATGATCGTTGGGTGGAAATTTACAATCCTTTAGATGAGCCTTTAGATTTAAATGAGCTTTCTGTATTTTTAGTGCGTGATTCTAGCTGTTCTTTGAATGGTAGTTCTCACACTGGAA
>CALDSP010000025.1 GCA_937924465.1 uncultured Leptospiraceae bacterium | reverse complement strand
AAAAAGAGTCTTACTTCCTACAACGGTTTTACTTCAAGTTTGATGTTGTTACTACAATTCACGTTCAATAAGGGCAAAGGATTGCTTGAGGAGTAGGTCTACTCCTTAAAAAAGATTGTAGTTGTTACTACAGCCTTTTTAAGTTGTTCAAGATAATATTTACTAAAACAAATTCAAATAATTCTTGAATGAAATACAACTTCTAAGAATATAAATTTTGTGTCACAGGTCCAAACTAAGCATTTTTCCATTGAGAAAAGTATGAAAGAAAATCAAACCATCATAGTTCTTGATTCAAAACTTACAAACCCAAACATAATTGCTCGGGTTTGGAATGAACTTTTAGCTCAAATCAAAGAAATCCAAAATTCCTGTGTAATAGATGCGTCCAATATAACAGAGATCAACAGCTTTGGAATTGCTCTGATTTATAAAATTAAAAAAGAACTCAAAGAAAGAAATCTTTCCCTAGAAATCAAAAATCTAAAACCAGAATTTGAAACCCTTTTGCACCACTTTTCAGATTTTGAATTAGAGGAAATCAAGAAGGTAGGAGAATTTACAAATGTTGAAACTTTTGGAAAAGAGTTTGAACAAAACCTGATCTCATTGATTCATTTAATTGAATACCTTGGAGAAATTGCTATTTCCTTTTTCTCTTTATTTACATTTCCAAAACAAATTCGTTGGAAAGAAGTCATTAAAATTTCAGAAATAACTGGTGCAGGTGCTCTCCCAATTATAGCACTCATTGGATTTCTACTTGGACTTATTACGTCTTTTCAAAGTGCTATTCCAATGCAACGATTTGGAGCCGAAATCTTCGTTGCAAACTTAGTTTCTCTATCTCTTTTCAGAGAATTAGGTCCCCTTATGACGGCAATCATTATGGCTGGACGTTCAGGCTCATCTTTTGCGGCAGAGATTGGAACCATGAAAGTAAATGAAGAACTCGATGCTCTAACTACAATGGGATTAAATCCCGTTTCTTTTTTAATTCTTCCTAGACTGTTAGCCGCAATGTTTGTAAGTCCTTTGTTAACAATTTTTTTCAATTTATTTGGACTTATTGGTTCTGCTATAGTAATCCTTTCGTTTGGTTATCCTCTTGTCACGTTCATTAACCAAGCAACAAAATCAGTCAGATTTATTGATATGTTTGGAGGCTTATTCAAATCAATCGTATTCGGATTTTTAATTTCAATGATTGGATGTCTCTCGGGCTTGCAAACAAAAGAAGGAGCCAGTGCTGTAGGAGAATCCACCACACGCTCTGTAGTGGCAGGAATTATTGTGATTGCTGCCACTGATGGAATTTTTGCAGTTATTTTTTATCTCTTGGGGATCTAATGCAAAATCCAATCATTCAAGTGAAAAATTTAACAGTTATTTTTGGTTCACAACTAATCCTAGATTCCATTAGCTTTGAGGTTTATGAAGGGGAAATTTTTGTTATTTTGGGTGGATCAGGTTGTGGAAAGAGCACCCTTTTAAAACATATGATCGGTCTTTTGTATCCTAGTTCAGGAGAAGTTTATATCGAAGGGGAAGATATTCTCCAAGCAGAAGGAAAGAATCGACTGAATATTCTTCGAAAGTTTGGAGTAATGTACCAACAGGGAGCCCTTTTTGGTTCTATGAACTTGCTTGAAAATGTATCACTTCCACTAAGAGAATTTACAAACCTTCCAGAACCAGCAATCGAACTTATAGCTACTATGAAACTCAAACTTGTAGGACTTGAAAAATTTGGTTATCACATGCCTTCTGAAATTAGTGGGGGAATGAAAAAACGAGCAGCAATTGCAAGGGCAATGGCACTTGATCCTAAAATTTTATTTTTGGATGAACCCTCTGCCGGCTTAGATCCCATTACTTCCGCAGAATTAGATGATCTAATTATTCAGCTTTCTAGAACCTTGGGAATTACTTTTGTGGTAGTGACTCATGACCTTCCAAGTATATTCAAAATCTCTGACAGAGTGATTATGCTCGACAAACGAGTTCGCAAAATTATAGCAACCGGAAAACCACAGGAACTTCAAGAAAATAGCAAAGATAAATGGGTACAACAATTTTTCAATAGAGAGTCTAATAAAGCATTAGGAGAAATAAAATGAGAAATCGAACTAAGTATTTTAAAATGGGTCTTTTTGTAATATTGAGTTTTGTAATTTTAGTTGTGTTTATTTTACTACTTGGTGCAAAAAATTTATTTAGTAAAACATATTTAGTAGAGACTTATTTTAATGAATCTGTGCATGGCTTAGACATTGGCTCTAATGTAAAGTACAGAGGTGTTGCTATTGGAAATATTAAAGAAATCAAATTTGTACAAGAAGAGTATGATCTTCCTCTAGATGATGATAGGGGACGTTACGTGCTAATTAGAATGTCACTTAGATCAATTTTTGGGAAACAACAGGATCAAGGAGTTAAAGAATTTTTAGAGGATATGAAAAATGATGGTCTTCGTGTAAAAATTACTGCACAAGGACTTACGGGAACTTCTTATTTAGAAATTGACTTTGTAAACCCAGAAAGAAATCCTCCCATGCAAATCTCGTGGACACCAAAATACTACCACATTCCATCAACCAAAAGTACTTTTACAAAAATTGGAGCCTCTATAGATGATCTAATTGAAAAAGTAAAACAGGCAGAACTAGAAAAATTTGTTCAAAATCTCAATCATCTTGTAGAATCTTTGGATAAAGCAATTGTAGACTTGAATGTTGCAGGAATCAGTCAAAGCACTATTACTCTTTTAAATGAATTTCGCCAAACAAATCAGAAATTAAATAAAATACTAGATGATCCAAAAATGCAAGGTCTTCCAGAGAGTTTGAATTCATCCTTAGCCAAAATGAATAAAAGTATGTCCAAATTAGATAATATTCTTACAGGAAGTCAAAATGAAATCTCTGTGACTATTGAAAATCTTCGTGCTGTTTCTGAAGACTTAAGAGAGGTTTCTAACAACGCAAAAAAATATCCATCTCTACTTTTATTTGGAGAAGCACCAGGTGCAGTGAATGTAAAAAAATAAAATCAAAAAATCAAATATAAAATTGCCTGAATAAAAAGCAAAAGACTCGCCCAAATTCGCAAATCTTGAATTGTCAATGGATAGGAAATAGAAAGTTTATCTTTAGGAGAAAGCCATATAAAAAGTAAAATAAGAAAAAACAAAATAATAGAAAATATTTTAGGCAATATATCGTTCATTCTAAGAACCGTAAGTAATTTTATTTAAGATTTCTTGTTTTTGTTTTTCTGTAAATAAACTTACAATAAAAAGCAAAGCACTAGAAAATACAAAACTTCCAAAAGCAATATAAAGCATGTTCCATTGCAAAAAACTAAGTAGAATAGAAAATAAAAGTCCACCTAAAATGGTTATCAAACCTGCTTTTGGAGTAGGAATTTTACTCATAATTCCAAAAAGCATAAGAGCAAACATAGGTCCTTGAAAAAAAGAAAGTGCTGTTTGCACAAAAACATAAATTCCTTCAAATTGATTTGTAAAAGGAGCAGCAAACATTCCAAATACTAATCCAAAGAAGGTAATCCATTTTCCTAATCGCAACTCTTGGGTATCGGAGAGAGGCTTATTTGTAATTACTCCAACAATATCTCTTGTAATCATTGTAGATGTAGAATTTAAAGCAGAGTCTACTGAAGATTGTAAAGCAGCAACAAAAGCTACAAATAAAAGCCCAGAAAGTCCCGGTGGTAGAATATTTTTGATGACCCAAGGAAGAGCTAAATCTTGTTTTTCAAGAGGTTCAGAATTTAAAACTAAAGTCAGAAATCCTGGAAGCACAATTAAAAATGGAACTAAAGTTTTTGCAATTGCTGCAAAAATCATAGAGGCTTGGCTATCCCATAGAGACTTAGCACCCAACGTCCTTTGTAATATTACTTGATTTGTGCACCAATAAGCTGGAGATAAAACTAAACTAAGTCCAAGTAAGACTCCCGTCCATGGGAACACAGGATGATCCATTGGTAAAAACGCTTTCAGATGATTAGGATATTTTGTTTTAATTTCAACAAGAAAAGATTCTACCCCTCCTACTTTTTGAATTCCAATCCAAGCCAGTCCCAAGGAACCTAAAAACATAATCCCCACTTGAAAACTATCAGTAATTGTAACTGCCTTGAGTCCTCCCGTAATAGTATAAATTCCAACTACAATTCCTGTAACTAAAATACTAAAACCATAGGACCATCCCAAATAAGTTCGCAAAAGCAAGGCAGTAGACCAAAGGTAAACTCCTACACTTAAAATAGTAAAACAACTTAAAATAAAAGCAGAGATCACTCGAATAGAAGGGCTATAGCGTAAGCCTAAAAACTCGGGAATTGAAAAAACTCCCGCGCGCCAATAATAAGGAATGAATAAAAAAGAACAAATAATCATTGCAGGAATCGCACCAATCCATTCAAAATTAGCTTGAGCTATTCCAATTGAATACGCTTGTCCTGCTGCCCCAACATAATCATTTGAGCCAATGTTAGAACCAATAATAGAAAGTCCAATCACCCAAAAGGAAAGACTCCTCCCTGCTATGAAAAAGTCTTTACTGGTCTCAACTTTTTTTCCTATATAAATTCCAAAAATCAAAACCCCAATCAGATAAGTAAATATTAAAAATAAATCAAAAGGATGAACGTATACATCTGAAAAAGAAATATCCATATTTACCTTATAGCTTTATCAACAAGTTGACTAAACTCTCTTCCATTTATAATGTAAATTTTATTTTCGTTCATTTTAAATAGTTTCTTTGCCGCAGAAGATAAATCAAAAGCTCCTAAAAGATAACCATATTTTGTACCATTTTCTAACATAGCAGAAAGAAGTTCATTGATTACAACATCGGAAATTGTAATATTTTTCCATTTTCGAAATCGAAATAAAGCAGTTTCTTCTTCATTTTCTTTATTTACGCAAATATAGCTTACTCCGTCTGCATCTAAAATGGGAAGCTCCTTTTTAACTTTATAACCTAAATCTCCCACTATTCGAATACAAATGTTTTTAAAAGCATTTCCTTTCAAAGCTATAAATTGAATGACAGGATCTGGAGCAAGTTGGCTAATTTTTGTAATAATTTTAATTCCTTGATCGTTTACAATTCCACGAATATTGATAGGTTTAGTTATTCGTAATCCTGAAAGCTCAAAAGCCTTATCATTAGGAAAAAGTTTTTCAGGTACTGATTTCATAAATGCTTGAAAATCATAGCCTTTGTTACTTGGAACTCCACGAGTAGCAAGACCCTCTTCCAAATCAAATCTATATTGAGCCATATTTACATAATCTGGATCATGGGGTTTACGAAATTCAGCTTCTGTGATATAAAATAAAGCTTCCTGTAGATCTCCATTAGCAATATGGAGCATAGCACAATATAAATTAGATTCTGCAATTTCTTGTTCCCAATCATTTCTTGTAGCAATCTCTACAGCAAGCTTTGAATTTAAAATGGCCTCCGTATAATTTTCTAGAAGCATATGCTGGGTCATTAAAAACAAGAAAGATGTATACTTTAAGTGATCATCATAAATTAAGTCTAAAACTTTATTTATAATTTCAACTGCTTCCTTGTGCTTTCTTGCTCTACCCAAAGCTAAAGCGTATAAAAAATTAGTTGTTACTGAGTCTTTATCTAAGTCATAAGCTTTTTTAAAGTTTTCCAACTCATCATTTCTTTCTAGAATTGCAGAGAGTACACCTTTTCCCAAATAATAAGCTGAAAATTTTATGTTAGCATCTTTAATACGATTAAAAAAAATCTCTGCAAGTGGGAACTCCCTCTGCCCAAGACACATAAAGGCAATACGAATTAGTGCCTGAGTATGATCAGGGACATTTTCCAAAGTTTCCATATAATAAAAAAAAGCTTCATCATACATTTCTTTATTATAGTATATATCTGCAAGTCTGGAGGTAACTAAAGAGTGAGTAATTTCTTTCGTATATCTCCCAATACTTACAATCTTTTCTAAATAAAAGGCTTCATTTACAAAATCTCCTTCCATTTGATAAATTTTTGCCATAAGAAAAATTAAACCTATATCCTCTGGATATAGATCTAGTTGATCTCGAACCATTGCACGAGCATCAGAGTATTTTCCAATAGCAGCAAGTCCAAGAGCTTTCTCTGCAATTCCTGCTTTAGATTCATATAAAAAAATAAAAGCTCCACCCGCGGCAATAAATGCAAGAATTGCTGCAATTAACAGAAATGTTCCCATGTTTTTTTCATTATCGGATAAGCAATAAGAATAACTTCATCAATTCACATTCCAATCTACTAAGTAGTATACACTATCTTTAAATCAAGTCAACTTGTTTTAGGTTGAAAAATTTAGATTTTAAAGATAGTCTCATTTAAAAACAAATTTAAAATAAAAATTATATCTTTATAAATAAGTTTTAAACCAATTTACTTGTAAAAAAGCTCCTATTTAATATTTAGCTTCGAAAGGTCAGACTCTAAAATTACCAAAATATTCGTAAGCCCTTCATTCCAACCATTTACCAAACTTTCAGGATCTGTTTTTGAAATTTGGACCTTCTGTTCAAACTTTCCACGGTAAACAATTCCATTGTCACTAGCCCTTAGAATATAAACATCAATTCCTAGAACTGCATAAGGTTTTTGAACGTTTGTAAAATCTCCATACAGTGAAGTTACATTTCCTGAAAGAATATAAAGTTTCTCATTATCAAAAGTATTAGGAGAAATCAAACCTAACTCTACTTGATCCGCCCATTGAGAGAAAATTTCAGAAATATTGGAAACAGGAAAGACCAAAAATTCATTATAAAAGTCCGATTCATAATTTACCTGAGAATTTTTGTAAATAAAGTTTTTAGATTCGTACAAATTGGAAATTTTAAATTTATTTATTTTCACATAAGGAAATTTTTTGTTTAGCTTTCCAAATTGAGAAGTATCTACGGTAATTAAGTAATATCTTTTGGATGGATATTCTTTAGTCAATCCTCCGAAACAAGATAAACAAAAAAACGGAATCAAAATAAACAAAAGTAAAAGTTGTTTCATTTTTTCATATATTTCTATTTTTAAGGAAACCCATGATTTCTCATGGGTTAGCAGCTTGTAAAAATTATTTTTTTAGCCAAGTTTGAGTTCTTCCAATAGCAGAAAAGCCAATAAAACCTCTTACTTTGAGTTTGTTTCCTTCAACCTTAAGTTTACATTTGTAAACTTTTCCATTATTGGGATCCATGATAGTTCCACCCGTATACTCATCTCCATCTTGAACTAAATCTCGAATAATTACTAAACCTATAATAGGTTTGTCTTTATCTGCCCCTACGCATTTGGTACAAGTTTTTGGCTTTCCGTTTTCATCATTTGGCTCTCGCAAACTTACAATTTTTCCAAAGATTTTTCCACCTTGCTCATAAATCTCTACCACAGACTTTTCTTGTCCATCATTGTCGTCAATGGTTCGCCACTGCCCTACTGGACTTTCTGCTCCAATTCCCATTATAGAAAGTAGAAACAAAAAAGAAAAAATTTTAAAAAAGTTTTTAGCCATGTATTTTAACTCCTTGTTTAAAAAAGTTTAAGTAATTACATAGAAAAACCCATTTTTGGCAAGCAAAAAAAAAAAAGAATTTTTTATAATCCTTACAGATTTTTTTATTACTTTCAAGAATATTTCTAAAAATTTAAAAATTTCTAATTGCAAGTTTAGACGAATTAAAAAATATGGTTACAGAATGCGGGCGTGGTGTAGCGGTAGCACAACAGCCTTCCAAGCTTTTAGGGGGGGTTCGAGTCCCCTCGCCCGCTCAAAAATTTCTCACACTTATAAAAATTGGTTTTCCTGCTTCTACTTTCACTACTCGTTTGATTTCTTTATTATTTTCCAAAAATTTTACTTCATATTCTCCCTCTTCTAATAAAATCCTTCTTGCTTGGAATTGAGAAGGAATTGTATGCCAACTTCGCAAATCAGGAGCTATACTAGAAGTAACTGCTGCTCCCGCTACTAAACCAGTAATAAAACTCACAAGTCCCCCAATCATAGAACTTGCTAGATCATCTTCATTTTTACGATTTCGTTTTGCCATTTCTCCTGTTGCATAAGCGGTAGTTGCAGCTAAAACTACTTTAGTAGCAATAGAAGAAAGATTTTTTGCAACAATTGTATCATAATTTTCATTAAAAGCATTCATAGCCATGGCAGAGTAATCTGTCATTTTTACAGTATGACTTAACTCTTTTCCATTGATAAAAATGGAAAATCCCGAAGTTAGATTTTCAGTACGAGTTTTGTAAATTGGAACAGGATGCTCTGCCATACTCAAAGTAATAAGCACAGACCCAACACTAGCTCCCAATTGAGAATTAGAACGAAGAGTTGCTTCTACAAGATTAAACAAAGGTTGAGCTATAGTGGGATCCTCTCCTATTTTTCCTCTGGATTCTTTGATAGCAGCCTTGCCTACTTGGTTAATGAAAACTAACTCTCCTACTTTCTGAGAATACTGCGTTGGTTGAAGTTCGTTGTTCCAAACTTGTAAATAATTTTTTCCAGAAAGAAATTTGTTTTGATCTGCTTTATCTTTTTCTTTTAAAGCTAATAAATATCTATCTGCAAGAAAAATAGGATTTGTGGGTTCAAGTTCCAGAATATTCTTATAATTTACTCTAGCATCATTGAAATTTCCTAAGTGTTCAGAAACAATAGCATCTAAATATCGGGCCATTAAATTTTGCTTATATTTTGGTTCAGTGACTCTCATTTCTTTTTGGTCGTATTCCACTTTTTTAAAATATCGTTTCGCTGCTTCAAAGTCTCCCAAACATAAATAATTTAAAGCAATATAAAATTTAATCATTACATGCTCAAAATCTTCTCCAATAAAATTGCTTTCATTGTCTGAAAGAAGAAAAGCCTTAACTTCTGAACGAATGGATTTTCGAATTTCATCGGCAATTTCTTCCGCTTGTAAAAAGGCTTTGTTACTTCCAACATAATCTCTTTTGTTGTGCAAAACAACTCCTGCTTCCATAAGAAATAAAAGTCTATCTTTATTTTCAGAATCATTTGCGAGGTTTCGAAGTTTAGAAATAGCTTCATCATAATTTCCAGCATAAAGTGATTTTTCTACAGAAACTATCACTCGATTATAACTTGTAACACAGTTAAAAGTAAAAAGAGTAAAACATGCAGAGAACAAAAAAAATCGAATTTTTAAAAAAGGAAAATTATTTATGTTCATAAATCTATACTTTATAAGATTCCCTAGTTTAAAATGTTTTTTTAAACCTTTTTTTTCTAGTATTTATTCTTTTTTAGTAAAAAAAATTTTCTATTTCTTATTAGAGTTAAAAAAGAAAATCCCTTAAATCAAGAATTACTTTCAAACTAAAAAAAAACAAAAATTTTGACTTTATGAATTCGTTTGACTTTCTAATTCAACAAGAACTAAAAAAAATCCACTCTCAAAATAGATACCGATTTTTAAAAGAACCTTTAGGATACGATTTTTCTTCGAATGATTATTTAGGACTTTCTCAAAATGAGTTTCTTAAAGAAAAATTAAAAGAAGGCATTCAAATTTATGGATGTGGTTCCAGTGCATCTAGACTCATTCGAGGTCATAGAAAAGTTTTTGAAGAAGTAGAGTCTTTGTTTGCAGACTTTGTAAATTCAGAAAGCTCTTTATTTTTAGCGAATGGGTATTTAGCAAATTTAGGACTTTTAGATTTACTTGGCAAATTCAATGCAAAATTTTTTTGTGACCGACTCAATCACGCATCCATTTTAGATGGAATTCGTCTTTCTCATAAAGAGGTACGATATTATAAACATTTGGATTATAAAGGTTTAGAAAATCTTTTGCAAAAAGAGAATTCAAATACTCTTAAAGTAATTGTATCGGAGACTATTTTTAGCATGGATGGGGATAAGGTAGATATTCAAAAATTAGTTGAATTAAAAGAAAAATATTCTTGTATTTTAGTTTTAGATGAGGC
>CALDSP010000024.1 GCA_937924465.1 uncultured Leptospiraceae bacterium | reverse complement strand
AACTAATTCAAAATTTAAAAGATTGCATCCAAAATAGTGGATACATAATTGAAAACTGCTACCAAAGCTATTATCTAGTTTTAAAGAACTCCATATCTGAAAAACTAGAAGAAATTTTAAATTCTCAAGAATTGCAACCTTTTCAGTTTTTAATAGTAAAAAGTGAATATCCTAAAGATTCTAAAAACTTTTTTATCCATTTTTAAAAAAATAAAAAAGACTTTCTTTCAGTGCTGTTCTAGAAATAGGTTTAGTAAAGTATTTATCCATTCCTGCTTTTAAAGAACGCTCTTCTTCATCATTCATATCTCCCGCACTAACAGCAAAAATCACAGGTCCTTTTCCATTTTGCAGTTCACGAATTTTTTTAGCAGTCTCATAACCATTTATATGAGGCATTTAAATGTCCACTAAGATGAGTTCTGGAGATTCTTTTTTATAAACTTCTATTGCTTCAAGTCCATCTGATGCTTCATGAATCACTGCTTTTGGCAATAAATTTTTCATCATACTTACAAGTAAAAAACGATTTACATCTAGATCATCCACAACTAAAACTTTGAATTCCAAATCTTTTAAATCAATTTTTTCTAATTGTGTTGGACTAGATTGATTAGTTTCTAAAGAAAATGGAATAACTAACTCTTGCTTTGCTAAAATGGTAAAATAAAATATACTGCCTTTGCCCTTTTTACTTTTTAACTCTAATTTACTTCCCATAAATTCCAATAATTGATTACAGATCGTTAAACCTAATCCTGTTCCCCCAAAATTCACTTGTATGTTTGAGTCTTCTTGGGTAAATTCCTCAAAAATAATCTTTTGGTTTTCTTCAGCAATACCAATGCCTTCATCTCTTACATAAAAGGTTAAATCCACAAGTCCTAGTTCAGGTTCATGGGATACCAGTTTTATGCCCACTTCAATCTCTCCTTTCATAGTAAACTTCACTGCATTGGAAAGTAAGTTAATTAAAACTTGTTTGATTTTTCCTGTATCTAAAAAGAGTTTGGAGGGAATTTGAGGGTCTATGTTTTTGATAATCTTTAAATTTTTCTTCTCTGCTCTTTGTGAAATCAATAACAAGCAGTCTTCTATCATTTCACTAGGTTTTACTTCAAAAAAGTGTAAATCTACTTTACCAGCTTCTATTTTAGAATAATCTAAAATATTGTTAATGAGCTCCATTAAATTCGTACTAGCAATTTGAATGTTCTCTAACATATTTTTTTGAGATTCTTCTTGTAAAGTATCACTTAAGATTTCAGTAAAACCCATAATAGCAGTCAAAGGAGTGCGAATTTCATGGCTCATCACAGCTAAGAGTTGGGATTTTTCATGTACATAACGTAAAACCTTACTGTTCTCTTCTTCTATTTCTTTAAATGCCTTTTTAAGATATAAATTTTCTTCCTTTTGGTTTGTCACATTTCTTTGAATGCCAATAAAATTACAGCATTCTCCGTGTTCATCAAAAATAGGATCAATAGCTAAGTCTATCCAGAATGGCTCTCCTGCTTTATTATAGTTTAAAATAATCTCTCGAATAGGTTGAACATTTTGAATTGCATTGTGAAGTCTAAGTTTGGTTTCAGGATCTGTATTGGGACCTTGTAATAAATCACCCGGTTTTTTCCCAAACGCTTCTTGCAAAGTATACCCGGTAACTTCATAAAAAGAAGGATTGACCCAAACTACCAGTCCAGCTTTGTTTGTAATTATAACTACATCACTTGTGTTTTGGGCTAGTTTCGCAAACAGTTGAAGGTTTTGTTCTTGAATTTTTTTGTCTGTAATGTCATATTGAATTCCAATCCAATCAACATCACCATTTTCTTTTTCTACAGGATAAGATTCTATGTGAAGAAATCTTGTTCTGTTGTTTACGATAATTCTTCCTTCCCACATAAATTTTGTATGATTCATGGTGGCATAAGAGTTTGCTTTTACAAATGAATCAAAGTCATCGGGATGAAAAAATTGATTTACCAAAGAAGCATCTTTTAAAACTTCTTCTTGATTTAAGCCAACTATTTCACACCATTTAGGACTTACATATTTAAATTTTAAAATTCCTTCTTTTAGTTTAGAATACCTGTAAAGACCTATTGGTATGATTTGAATGAGTTCTTCCAATTCATCTATTGATTGTTTGAGTTTTTTTCTATAAAAGAAATTAGCTATTTTTCTTTTACGAACGAAATTTTTCCTCTGTTTTTGAAACAATCTTTGAGTTATAGCTAGAACTATAAAAATACTACCAATTGCTACTCCAAAATAGAGAATGTTACTAAAAAAGAAATTATAATAACCCAACCAACCATATTTTAGTGCAAAATGAATTAAACCAGACAAACTCACCACTATCCAACTCAAAGTAAAAAAACGAATTGATTTTTCTTTGGTATATTTCTGAACATAATAAGATATTCCTAGAATCACTAATACACTCAAGTTGAGTATAAATGGGTAATATTGATAAAGCAAATTTCTTAAAGGAGAAAAAAGTATACCACATAAAGGAATTCCAAGCCCAAATACCAATCCTAGGAATTTTAATATTATGTATACGTAATAAAGAGATTTCAATGTTTTTAGTTTTAAAAAAGAGATTGAATAATTAGTTATGAAGAAAAGCAAAATTCCAAACAGAGAAAAATAGTTTTTATGCAAAAACCAAAGCAATTCATCTCCTAAATATTCCCACATTCCTGTGTGATGATTTATAAAAGAAATTGCAAATATACTGGTTATACTATAACCTACAAACCACAAGAAAGACTTAGAAGATACATTCAACAAAAGTAAACTATAAATCAACAAACCAATTTGAAGTCCAAAAAAAGTTCCAAACGCATAATAATCATATTTTTGGATTGCAAGAAATTCTTCCAATTTTCCTAAATAAATGGGAGCTTCTAAAAGTCGGCCTGTTTCTAACCGTAAATAAATGGTTTTAGAACCAGTAAATTCTAAGATAGGTAGTAAATAAGAACCTTGAATTTTCGTAGAACTAGGACGTAATGCGCCAGTAGAATAAGTAAGTTCATAATTTCCATTTTTTAGATCGTATAAGTCAATGTACCAAATATTTTCGGTTGCAAGTTGTAACCAAAGAGGAGTTGGATGGGAACTTTGCAAAGGAATTTTCACCCAATAAGCATAGTCAAAAGTATGTTTTAAAATTACGTCTTTAAAATAGGGTTCAAATTGGTTTTGAACTTCAAGACTTAAAATTTCTTGGATAGAAAGTTTCTTAGATTTGTCTTCTAGAATTTCTGAAAATTTTCCAATCAGAACAGGTTGAGCAAACAAGGAGTAAAAAAAATTAGAAAAAAAGTAAAGTAAAAAAAACGAAAGAGTTTTAATAGCATCATTTCTCAATAATTTCATGTAACTTCTAGTTTGTTTAAAGATTTCTATTAAACTGCAATTTAAGCGGATTATAATTCAATTTATTTACATTCTCCTATATTGGAAGTTACTAATGCACTTTCAGGTATTTTTTGAATGATTCAACATAGCAAAATTTTTTGTCGGGAGAAGTCTTGCAATAAAAAAATTTTTAGATGAACAAAAAAAAACTTTCCTAAAATGAAAGGGAATGTTAGAATGGAATTTACTTTTAATTTCTAGGGAGAAAAAAATGTCTACTTTAAGTAAAGTACTCCTTCTTTTGAACTTTCTCACTATCTTAACTATTTACACTTGTTCAAGTGGGGATAAAGCTTACGAATTAGAAGGAAAGGGTGTTAGGGAATTTGAAGGTTGGGCGGGTCCTCCCGAAGAACCTAAGAAAAAACCTTTCGATTATTTTTACATGAAATATGCAGGACGTGCAAGTGAAAAAGCAGTTAGCAAACGTTCAGGCGCTATGATGCAAGAAACTTGTCGAGATGCAGCAACTACCGGTGCAAAAGGGGATCTAATTGGTAAACTGATCGGAGAAACTATAACCGGAGCCTCTGGAATTGCCGACGCTGAATCTACTGGAAAAGTAGTTATGCGCGAGTTCCAAGGCAAACTCCAAGGCGTAAACGTTAAGGCATGTAAACCTCTTGCTATTCCCGATCCACAAATTCCAAATAGTGAATGGAAAGAATGTGAATGTGTGGTTTATGTTCGTATTGATGGAGGAAGAGAAGCCGTTATTGCGCGAGCAAAAGAAATTGAAGGTAAGTAATCTTCTAGGTAAAAACTCCTTTAAAAAACTATTTTCGCCGCGGAAGTTTCTTACTTCCGCTCTAATATATCTCTTCAGTTTCAAGCTTTAAATTTTAAATTGAACTAAGCTTTTCAAAAAATTTAGTTTCTTTAATCTTAATTAAAAAATACTTGCATTTTTTTATATCTTTCTTATTGTTTAGCAAAAATAAAATTTATGGCAGTCTCACAGGAAATTCAAAGTACAGCCACTCACTATCTAAAACAACTTGAAGAAGCGGAAGGTTCTTTTGAGTTTCAAGAGCTTATGGAAACATTCAAAGAAAAAGCATTGGCAGATGAGACTGCTGTTTGGTTTCTTTTCAAAAATATCATAAAAGAAGCCATAGAAAATCCTCAAGTCTTTGAAACAAAACCAAGTTATATTGTTGGAGTTTTCTATATTCTCAATGATATGGACAATCCTAAGTCCTATGCTTTAATTCGTTGGTTTATTCAAAATTGCTCTCCCGAAACCCCCCATGGTGTAATTGAACTTCTCTCTAGTTTGATTACAATCTTTAGTTCTTTGGAGTTTAAGGAGTTCTTGAATTTTGCAAAATCTAGCAATCCTGCCCAATCTGCAATTGGGTTTATGACTCTTTACAACTTACTTCTAGAAGGAAGGCTTACAGAAGAACAAGCAAAAACCTTGTATGAGTTTTCAAAAAATTATCAAAACGATAGATATCACATAGGAGATGCCCCCAACCTTATCCAAGAATTTTACGAGGAAACTTACGAATCTAAAGAAACGAACAAGATTGACTTAATCTTTGAGTAAAAAAAAATTAGATTATGTCAAATCAACTTAAGGCTACTTATTTACGTAAATTTCTTTCAAATACTTTCAACCCTCTTGATGAAGTTGAATTAGAACAAAGTTATAAAGAACTTCTAGAAAAGGATATAAATACACCAGAAAGTTTAGAAAACTTTTTGGAGCATTGGTCAGAGCTGGGAGCCATCATAGATGAGGCAGGCTCTTTGGCTTATGTAAATATGACTTGCAACACAAAAGATGAACAAGCTGATCAAAATTATAAATATGTTGTGGAAAAGATTTATCCTATTTGCCAAATTTATGAGGATAAGGTTCAAGAAAAATTTCTTTCAAGTCCCGCGTTGGGTGAAATTGATCAAAATTATTATGGCTTGTTTATTAAGGAAACAAAAAACCAAAAAGAACTATTTCGTAAAGAAAATGTAGAACTCTTCACAAAGGATGCCTTGCTTTCACAAGAATATCAAAAAATTACTGGTGCTTGGATGGTAGAATTTGAAGGGAAAAAATATACTGTCCAACAAATGCAAGTTTTTCAAGAACATTCAGATAGAAATTTAAGAGAAAGAGCATACAAAGCAAGAGTAGAAGTCCATTTAAAAGATGCTGATAAACTAGATGATTTATTTGATAAAATGCTAGAAGTTCGTCAACAAATTGCACGTAACGCTGGCTTTAAAAACTTTCGAGATTATAAGTTCAAAGCTAACAATCGTTTTGATTATACTCCCGAGGATTGTTTAGAATTTCATGAGGCAATTGCCCAAACTATAGTTCCACTTTTAACAGAATGGAATAAAGAAAAGTGTAAAAAATTAAATATTTCTACAATCAGACCTTGGGATTTGTATGTAGATCCGGAAAGCAATGGAATTATAAAAGCTTTTGAAACAGAAGATGAATTTATAGCAAAACTACAAAATGTTTTTAATACGCTTCATCCTACGTTAGGTGAGTACTTCACTTACATGAAAGAAAATAAACTTCTTGACTTAACAAGTAGGGAAGGTAAAGCTCCGGGCGGTTATATGACAGAACTTAATGAACGTCGGGTACCATTTATATTCATGAATGCAGTAGGAACAAAAAGAGATGTTGAAACTCTTTTGCATGAGTCTGGACATGCTTTTCATGCATTTGAAGCAAGAGATCAAAAATTAAAAGCATATCGCTCATCTCCACTTGAGTTTGCAGAAGTAGCGTCTATGTCTATGGAACTTTTAGGTAGACCTTATTACCATTATATTTACAAAGAAGAAGATATAAAAAAAGTCAAAAAAGAACAACTCATTAAAATTGTAGAATTCTTTCCGTTTATGTCTATGATTGACTCTTTTCAACATTGGGTGTATACAACCCAAGAAAATGATAGAATTGCTAGAGGCAAAAAGTGGCAAGAACTCAATAAAAAATTTCAACCTTATTTAGATATGTCTGGACTAGAAAGAATTGAACAAACCCGATGGCAATATCCCCATGTTTTTACCGTTCCCTTTTATTATATTGAATATGGAATTGCCCAAGTGGGAGCTCTTCAAGTGTGGAGAAATAGTTTACAAAACGAAAAACAAGCCATTTCCATGTATTTAAAGGGACTTTCCAAAGGAGGCTCTCTTCCTCTTCCAAAACTATTTGAGGCAAGTGGGATTCAATTCTCCATGAAAAAAGAAATTTTACAAGAGCTAGTTTCTCTTATTGAACAAGAAGTAAATAAGAATTAAAAACTTAATCATTTATAAAAGACCCTTACCATAAAAAATTTTTACGGTAAGGGAGAATTCTTTGTTTCAAACTACTACTTCCACTTTTCCATGGAAATCACAGTGCCCATTATGATAGTGGTGCAAATGCTCTCCTACTAAATAGTCAATATGATCTCCGTGCAGTATAGTTTCATGACCACAATTAGGACCATGTACATGATCTTTAGAATGCAAATCACAGTTATGTCCATTCGTACATTCATTTGGGTAACTTGAACTAACTTCCAAACTGCATTCATCATAATGTCCTTCATGCTCATGGTGCAAGTGTCCATCATGAATATAATCAATATGATCTCCATGCTTTATGGCAATATGACCACAGCCTTTTTGGTGTTTGTGTTCGTGGGGTTGGTGAGTCTTGTGATTCATAAACTTCCTCCTATTCTTTTGTATGTTCTAATGCATTTTGAATTAAACTAAGAATATGTTTATCAGCTAAAGAGTAATAAAGATGTTTTCCATCCCGTCGCCTTTTTACAAGCCCTTCAGCTCGCAAGAGTTTTAACCTTTGTGAAACTGTAGAAGAATTTTCCCTAAGTAATTCACAAATTTCAGTAACACAAAGTTCTTGTTTAGAAAGCTCAAAAAGTAGTTTTAGTCTACCCTCATCCCCAAGTGCCCGAAAAAGAGAAGAAGCTCTCTCAAATGTAAGTTCATCCTCTTTTTGAGAGAGAAATTTCTTTTTAGAATGATTCTCCTTACTACACTTAGCTAAGTCTTCTTGTTTAATTTTTAATTTCATCATTTCATCATATTATAAAATGTTAATATAAAAAGTCAAATAAAATTTAAGATTTTTTATATTTTTTTTAAAGCAAATTGACTATAATTTTTGATATGGATAAATCCACTTTTGGTTGTGGTCTTTGGTATTGAGTGGAATAAATTCTTGGATTTGACGAATGAGTTTTTGGTTTCTGTAAGTAAGTGTAAGTTTTCCTATTTTTTCCATAGTGTTTGGACATTCTGCGGAATAAACATTTTTATGAAATGAATAAGCTGTAGTTTTTTCTGCATTTAAGAAAAAAATAACTGGGATATCGGGATGAATATCTTGCAAATCTTGTTCTTTACCAAACTCGGGAAAAACTAAGTTGAGATGAATAGGAATTTTTACTTCATAAGGCAATTTATTTACTAAAAAATTTGTTACTTTAATATTGATTCCATCAAGTTGG
>CALDSP010000023.1 GCA_937924465.1 uncultured Leptospiraceae bacterium | reverse complement strand
AATAATCCCTTTTGAAAATTAATTTGTTTGATTATTCTACAAAAAGTAGAATAACTTGTAGGTCTAAACAACAAACGAGAACCAAGAAATTTTATAAGACCACTTCCCAATTCAGGATGAGAATTTTTAAATAAACAGTAAAGTAAAAGATCCTTGTTCAAATCTTTTTCCTTACCAAAAATAATAGCAATATCCTTTACTAACCTAGCTTGGATTTTTAAAATAGTAAAGACTTCAACTAAACTAACCATATAACCAAAGTAAGAAGGAATGAAATTAGAAGTGCCTGCCACTAGAGATGTGAGTATAGCACGCTTTCGAATTAGTGGAGTTAAGATGGGTTCAGGATCACCTACCACTTTGGCATAAGGACTTTGATAAGAATTTGTATCAATCAGAATTTCTAAAATTTTTTCAATAGAATCATCTAGCCTCACTCTTACATTTTTTTATGATGAAAAAAAGTGAGAATCTTTTTTTTTGTCCTTAATGAAAGACAGACTTGAAAAAATTTATCAAAAATATTTAAAAATCGAAGAAGAACTTTCTAACCCTCAAAAACTAACTCCTACACAATTGAAAGAACTTTCTAAAGAAAGAAGTAGACTTACTCCTATTTACGAAAAAATTTTGGAATATTTTAAAACCGAAAAAAACCTACAAGATGCAAAACAACTTTTGGAAATAGAAAAAGAACCAGAAATGATTTCTATGTTAAAAACAGAAATTGAAGAATCACAAACCAAACTCACTCAACTGACAGAAGAGTTAGAAATCATGCTTCTTCCACCAGATCCAAACTCTGGGAAAAATATTTTAATTGAAATTCGAGCAGGAACAGGGGGAGAGGAGGCAGCTTTATTTGTAGCTGATGTTTTTCGTATGTATACAAAATTTGCTGAATCCCATGGCATGAAATATGAAGTGATCGATGCAAATCCTACAGGGCTTGGGGGATTCAAAGAAATTATTTTATCTATCCAAGATGAACGAGCATATGATCTATTTAAGTTTGAACCCGGAGCTCACAGAGTTCAACGAATTCCCGTAACAGAAAGTGGCGGTAGAATTCATACAAGTGCAATTACCGTAGCAGTCTTACCAGAGGTAGAAGAATCAGAACTTGTAATCAATGAAAATGATTTAAGAATTGATGTATTCCGTTCTTCAGGACCGGGAGGACAATCTGTAAACACCACAGACTCTGCTGTTCGTATTACTCACATTCCAACAGGGCTTGTAGTGAGTTGTCAAGATGAAAAGTCTCAACTCAAAAACAAAGATAAAGCTATGAGAATTCTAAGAGCAAGACTCAAGGAAAAAATGGAAGAAGAAAATAAAGCTAACGCTGATGCTATAAAAAGACAAATGATTGGAAGTGGGGATCGTTCTGAAAGAATTCGAACTTATAATTTTCCACAAGGAAGAGTTACAGATCATAGGATTAACTTTACAAGCCATAATTTGTCTGCTGTTATGGATGGAGACTTAGATGAATTATTCTCAGAACTAACACTTCAAGATAGAATTCAACGTTTGCAACAAGCAAAAGAGTAAACAACAGAACTGTTATTTACTCTTTTCACGAGAAAATTCTACTAAAAATCTTCTAAGTTAGGAGGAAGACTTGAGTCTTTTAATTTTTCTAACATGCTTTCATTGGGAGTAGGTAAATAGTAGGTAAATCTGCAGTTTTTAAAATCTGGTTTGTGAGTGTAAATTGAAAATTAGAGCATTTTGAAAAATCCAAGACAGAATTATCTTCTGCACTTAAACAATGAGTTACGATTGTAGGATTTCCATTATAACAGGCATCTGGTCCAGAAGAATTTTAGAACATTTGCTCCTACTCTAATTTTTATTCCGTCGGAAATAAAACGAAATCCACAACCAAGTCTAGAGTTACCTGATGCTTGTGGTGTTACGAAGTTTCCGGGTCTGGTAGCCACTCCTACCAATTCAAATTCACTTTTTTTAGATTTTGCAATTGCTTTAGGATAGAATATAATAGTTATTTTCGGAACTATAATCAAACTGCAGACTCTGCCATTTCCTCTTCGGTTCCATAGTTATATACATTTCCAGCTAAATGATAAATTCCAACATTTGAATTTGTTAAACGGACAAAAACAGAAGCTTTTTCCTCAGTGAACTCAAAAAATCCTGAGTATTCATTCTTCTTTCTTTGGCATTGTAAATTTAGAGAAATTTCTAAATTACGATCTGGAAATCCAAGATCTGTATCTCTAATTGTATAGACAAAAGGTTGGTTTGAAAAACAAGGGTGATTTAAATATAAGTATCTTTAAAGATACTAGAAAGTTCATTTGCTATCTCTTGAGATATATACTGTTTTTTAAAACTGGAAGTTGTTGATATGTTTTTTAAAGATTTTGGAAGAGCTTGTCTTACAATCGGTCAAAGTATTGGAAAATTTCGGTTGGAAGAAGCAAATAATTTTCCGCGATTAGAACGAAGAATTAAGAAAAGTTCTTTCCTTTGTTAGAATAAGACTGCTGACATCCAATCCCAAAAAATATAGATAAACTTAAAAGAAATGTTTTATTCATGTTTATACTCTCCCTTGATATGTAAATATATTACTAGACAATAAATTACTTCCCAAAGTTACCTAAAATATAATTTGCAAGTCCTAAAAAACAAAAAAATCCAAACATATCTGTAAATGCAGTTACAAAAATCGAAGAAGCTATAGCAGGGTCTACTTTTATAGTTTTTAAGACAATAGGAACTAAAGCTCCCATAAATCCCGCCACACTCAAAGTAACAAACATAGCAAGTGCCATTACCATTGCTATATAAAAATCACTTTTTAAAAAAATGGTCACTGTAAAAGCAATTATTCCCAAAGAAAGCCCATTCAATAAGCCAATCATAAGCTCTTTGCGAATGGTTGGAAATAAATTATTTTTATTCAATTCCCCAGTAGCTAAATTTCTCACCATAACTGTAATAGCTTGGGTTCCAGTATTTCCTCCCATCCCGGCAACAATAGGCATAAGAGAGGCAAGCACTACAAATCTTTGAATAACATCTTCAAATAGAAGAACTACAGAAGTTGTAACATTGGCAATAAATAAATTGATTGTTAACCAAACCAATCTATGGCGAATTGAATCCCAAATAGAAGAGTTAATAGTTTCTTCTTCACTCACTCCTCCCATACGATAAATATCTTCTGTTGCCTCTTCTTCTAATACATGCAAGACATCATCAATGGTAATTCTTCCTAAGATAATATCGTTTTCGTCTACTACTGGAGCAGAAACCATATCATATTTTTTAAAAAACTTTGCGACTTCTTCTTGATCTGTATCGTAATGAATAGACTTGATTGGTTGCATAAGTTCTGTAATAGGAGTTTCTGGAGTAGCTATAAGCAAATCTTTTAATTTTACATAACCTTTGAGACGATTTTCATCATCCACAACAAAAATAACATAAATGTCTTCTGTTTGTTTGGCAGCTTTACGAACACTAATAATCCCACGTCGAGCGTTATCGGTAACTTTCACACTTGCAAAGTCAACATTCATTAGTCGACCTGCTGTGTTTTCTTTATAAGCTAATTGAGTACGAATTCGAACGGAATCCTCATGAGAAATTCCACGTAAGAACTCTTCTGTTTTTTCTTCATCTACATCACTTAAAACATAAGTTGCTTCATCGGATTCTAACTCCTTTAAAAGTTCTTGAACTTCATTTACTTCTAAATTTTCTAAAAACTCTCCTTGCATTTCATCGGAGAGATTCATAAAGATTTGCCGTTTACGTTCAATATCACAAAGTCGAAATACAAAAAGTGCATCTTCCAATTCTAAAGTTTCTATGACGTCAGCAATATCGGCCGGGTGTGAAAATTCTAAAAAACTATAGATGACAAAAAGGTTTCTATTTTTAATTTCTTCTTGGATAGATTCTAAGTTTTCTTCTTCAAATGTATGATGAATGGGAACTCCAGAAATAGGCTTTTTTTTACTTCTCATATTTCTTCCATCCTGTTTGTTCCCATAAGTTTTTGAGTCTCTCTTTTAAATTTTTTTCCATTCCATTCTCACTTGGAAAATAAAATTGAGGAGGACTGTTTTCAAATTCTTTTGGAAAATAAAACTCTTTAACGAAATGATTTAAATAATCATGAGGATATTTATAATTGATTGCATTTCCTTCTTTTTTGTGTAAAAATGTAGGAGCATTTCGCAAATGAAGTGGAACCTCCGCTTTCTTTGAGTTTTCTTTTAAAAATTGGATGGCATTTTCTAAACTTAAATAAGCAGAGTTAGACTTAGGACAACTTGCAAGATACGTTGTAACATGAGCTAATAAAATTCGTCCCTCCGGCATTCCAATTTTTTCTAAAGAATCCATAGCTGCACTAGCTAACGGTAAAGCATATACAGAAGCATTTCCAATGTCTTCACTAGCTAAAATTACGAGCCTTCGCATGATAAACAAAGGATCTTCTCCCCCTTCTAACATACAAGCTAAATAATAAATTGCTGCATCGGGATCACTTCCACGAATAGACTTAATAAAAGCAGAAATATAATCATAATGATAATCTTTTGATCTATCATATTGAATCATTTGCATAGATAAACTTTTTTCTATTTCTTGTTTTGTCCACAACTTTGGACTTTCACTTAACGTATCTAAAAATTCTAATATTCCTAAAAAACGTCTAGCATCTCCCATACTAGAGTGAACAACAAAAGATAACCCTTCCGGATTTAAACCAATTTTAATATATTGCTTTGCTCTTTCATATAGCACTTGAAAATCTCTCTCTTCAAGAGGTTTTAGTTTATATATATGAACTCTAGAAAGTAAAGCTCTATTGATTCTGAAAGCAGGATTTTCTGTAGTAGAACCAATTAAAATAAGTTTTCCTGTTTCAATAGCTTCAAGCAAGCAATCTTGTTGAGCAGAGTTAAAGCGATGAATTTCATCTAAGAAAAGTAAAATAGAGCCTAATTTTTCTGTTTTTAAGACTAAGTCTTTTATATCTTTTACACTCGTACTTGTAGCTGTAAATTGAAAAAAGGGAAGTTTCCACTTTTCACTCAAAATCTTTGCAATTGTGGTTTTTCCTGTACCGGGATTTCCATAAAAAAGTAACGACAAAGGTTTTTGAAGCTGTTCTAAAATAAAAACTAGCTCTTTTTGTCCTAGTACTTCTTCTAAAGTTTTAGGTCGCATTTGTATTGCTAGTGGTTGGAAAGAGTTGGAAAATAAACTCATTTGAATATTCTATCCTCTTATAAAATTTTGAATCTTAAAATTTTTTTCTCATTGTTAAAACTTCATTTCAAAGCATTTGATTTTTATTACTTTTCATGCATTAAAAAAATTTTTGAACTTACAAAAAAATTTTTTCTTGAGTTTATATTCTATTTAGTTAATTTTTCTTCTATGCAAATAACTTCTTTAATTACATAAAAAAGAATGTTTAAGCTTATAACTCATTTTTCTTTTCGTGCAAAGTTAGGAATCTCTGTTGCAATTTTTACCGTTCTACTCAATAGTTTTAGTCTATATTATTTCTATCAAAAAATCCAAACTATGGTTTTTAAGAATACAAGTGAAAAACTTCTCTCTATTGGAAATTTGAGCTCTTTTTTATTTAATGAAGATATCAAAAAAGAACTTGTAGCACTGATCAAAAAAGTAAAAGCAATTTATAAAATCCCTGAAGATATTGCAAATCTTCCCCCCGGAGAAACTGTTACTTCTTTAACAGAAGAAGAAATTCAGTCACTTCAATCTTCCAAAGAATTTATAAATATAGTTCAAATCTTAAGAAAAATCAAAGAAGGTACTCGCAAAAACTTTAGGCAAAATCAATTTTTAGAACAATATTTTTCAACCTTAGATGACCCTCCAATCATTAATTTTTGCTATATTCTTACTCCCATCAAAGAATTAAAAGAAGATCATTTTTTTATGTTTATAGCCGATGCAAATTATGAAGAAATCGATTTAAATCAAAATGGAATAATTGAAGAGAATGAAGTTGGCTCTCCTATTGGCTCTATCTATAATGCTCAGAACTTTCCAGAACTTTTAAAGACTACAAAAGAAAAAAAATCACATTCAGAGAAAGAATTTGGTATAGACAAATGGGGTGTAAGTTTATCTGCTTATATTCCTATTTTAAATAAACAAGATGAACTCATTGGAATTATTGGAATTGATATGGATGTTCAAAACCAACACAACCAACTTAATAATTTACTTCATGTTTATTTTTTGATTATATTTTTTGTATTTCTTGCTACACTTGGTATTTCCTTTTTTCTATCAAAATATCTTACAAAAAACATTTATATTCTTCATAAAGGTGTAGAACGAGTTAAGCAAAAAGATTTTGAAATATCTATTTCAATCAAAACTAAAGATGAAATTGGAAATGTAGCAGACGCGTTTAATTCTATGGTAGTTTCTATTCGAGAATATGCAAATGATTTAGAACAACAAAAGTCAGCTTTTCATAAATTTGTACCTACAGAATTCATTGAATTATTGGAAAAAAATAGCGCAATAGATGTAAAAGTTGGAAACAGCAATCCTTTCATTATGAGTGTTTTATTTTCTGATATTCGATCTTTTACAACTATCAGTGAGAATATGGGACACG